>QMNJ01000010.1 GCA_003647715.1 Candidatus Coatesiibacteriota bacterium | reverse complement strand
GCATAAGAGACAAATAATTAATAAAACTTATAGACCTTCCTTTAAAAACTCTATCGCCCCATCTTTATCCAAGACCTTTTCTTCACCAGTCCTCATATCCTTAACTTTCACTTTATCTGCACCTGCCTCTTCGGGTCCAATAATGACTGTATATCTGAAGCCCCTTGAGTCCGCATAGCCAATCTGCTTTCCGATGTTCTTCGGCTTCAGGTATATCTCTGCTGGTATCTTCTCCTTATGTAATTGTCTGTAGAAATCAAGCGAGTATTTTACGGTCTCATCACCAAATATGGTAACAAGGCAGTATGGTCTGCCCAGTTCAGATGGGAACAGGTTTTTCTTCTCTAATACTTCTTCCAGTCGGTCAAGCCCGAAGGATGAGCCAGTGGCGGGAATGTCTCTACCCGAGAAGATGCCTATCATATTGTCGTATCTTCCACCGCCGGCTATTGAACCCAGACCCACTCCTTCAACCACGACCTCAAATACCGGTCCAGTATAATAGTCAAGACCCCTTGCCAAGGCAGGTGAATATACAATGCGTTTGTCATTGCCTGTCATCTGGTTGACTGTCATCATCAGTTCTGTGAATTCTTCTACCTCTTTTGTAATGTCAATCATCTTTGAAAACTCTTCCATCACATCTCTATAAGCGGTGGTTGGTTCTGACATCTCTATGAACTTCTTGATGCTTTCATTCAATAATTTATGTTCTTCCAAAAGCTTTATTACTCCTTCTTTTCCAACTCTATCTATCTTATCAAGTAATCTACTTGCCTTAAGGAGCATATCTTTCATAACGCCGAGTTTCTCCAGAATTGAGAATAGAAGACGACGGTCATTCATAAGAATTTTAAATTCACTTATACAGAGTTCATTGAGGACATCATACATAACGGAGATTATCTCTGCGTCTGCGATTGGGGATGAAGACCCCACTATGTCAAAATCACACTGGGTAAACTCCCTGAACCTGCCTTTCTGTGGCTTTTCTGCTCTGAACACCGAGCCAATCTGGTATCTTTTAAATGGGAATCTGATATTTGGATTCATTGCTACATATCTGGCAAGCGAGATTGTGAATTCATAACGAAGTCCAACCTCACGCCCACCGATATCAGTAAAAGAGAAGAGCAGTTTGTCTGCTTCCTCGCCCATCTTGCCCTTAAGTATGTCAAGGTATTCAAGGGTTGGTGTGAACAGGGGTGCAAATGAGTGGAGCCGAAATACTTTCTCAATCTTGTTGAGGATATAAACCCTTCTTTCCATAGCAGTTGGGTCAATATCTCTGAATCCCTTCAATAATCGTGGTTCTATTCTACCAGTCATTATGGTGAAAGGTTAATATATGAGTATGGTTTTAATCAAGAGTTAGAATTTGTTGGGTTGATATTAAGATAAATAGATGGTGTATTGATTTATTGCTCTTGACATATTTAATTATGTTTGATAGAAATAGTTTAACAGGTGCCCATGTAGCTCAGTCGGTAGAGCACCTGCATGGTAAGCAGGCGGTCACCAGTTCGAATCTGGTCGTGGGCTGTTTTTATATTGTTTTATCTATTATACTTTGTTATATTAGTTGTTAAAAATGTTCTTGATTATTTTTTATAGGAGGTTCTCTTATGGCAAAAGAGAAATTTGAGAGGAAGAAACCCCACATTAATGTGGGAACTATCGGTCATGTTGACCATGGTAAGACAACTCTAACAAGTGCTATTACCAAAGTGCTATCTCATAAGGGATTGGCACAGCCCTTAGAGTTTGATGACATTGACAAGGCACCAGAAGAGAAGGCGAGGGGTATCACTATTGCTACTTTCCATGCTGAGTATGAGACAGAGAACAGGCACTATGCTCACATTGACTGCCCTGGTCATCACGACTACATTAAAAATATGATTACAGGTGCAGCTCAGATGGATGGTTCTATACTTGTTGTAAGCGCAGCAGATGGTCCACAACCACAGACCTACGAACATGTTCTACTCGCCAGGCAGGTTAATGTTCCAGCCATTATTGTGTTCCTTAATAAGACAGATATGGTTGATGACCCTGAACTGATTGAGGTCGCGGAGATGGAGACCAGAGACCTCCTCACGGAGTATGGTTTCCCTGGAGATAGTGTGCCAGTTATAAAGGGTAGTGCTCTACTCGCTATGCAGAGCGGTGAGTGGGATGCCGAAGAGACGAAGTGCATACACGAACTATTGAAAGCCCTTGATGAATATATCCCCATTCCAGAGAGAGATATAGATAAACCATTCTTAATGCCTGTAGAGGATGTCTTTTCTATCACTGGTAGAGGCACCGTAGGAACAGGAAGGGTAGATAGAGGAAGGGTTAAGGTTGGAGATGAAGTAGAGATAGTTGGTCTGAGCGACAAGGTTAGGAAGACCGTGGTAACCGGGGTAGAGATGTTCAGAAAGATTCTGGACGATGGACAGGCAGGAGATAACATCGGACTTCTCTTGAGAGGTGTTGAGAAAGAGGAGTTAAGAAGAGGTCAGGTTATTGCAGCACCGGGTAGCATTACACCGCATACCAAGTTCAAGTGTGAGGTCTATGTATTGAAGAAAGAGGAGGGTGGACGACATACTCCATTCTTTGAGGGTTATCGTCCACAGTTCTACTTTAGGACTACCGATGTTACCGGTAGTGTTCACCTCCCTGAGGGAGTTGAAATGGTTATGCCCGGTGACAATGTTACCCTAACCGTGGAGCTGATAACTCCCATTGCGATGGAAAAGGAGCTCAGATTTGCTATCAGAGAGGGTGGCAGAACTGTTGGTGCAGGGGTAGTCACCGAGATAATTGAGTAGAGGGGTAATATATGCGTGAAATTGTGACATTGGCTTGCACTGATTGTAAGTCAAGAAACTATACTACCACCAAGAACAAGCGAGCCAGTAACGATAAGCTGGAGTTTAAGAAGTTCTGCCCTTTCTGTAGAAAACATACGGTTCATAGGGAGATAAAGTGAGATGTTATAGGGCAGTAGCTCAGTTTGGCAGAGCACCGGTCTCCAAAACCGGTGGTCGGGGGTTCGAATCCCTCCTGCCCTGCTGTGATTATTATGATTGGGAGAATAAAGAAGTTTTTTAGAGAAGTTGTTGTGGAGATGAAGAAGGTGACCTGGCCTTCTTATCACGAGGTTTTAGGTTCAACCATCGTGGTGATAATTACCAGTTTGTTCTTTGCAGTTATTGTTGGTGTATTTGACCTTTTTCTGGAGAAGGTTCTGTTCTTCATTGTAGGTAGATAACCATGAGTGAAAACAACTGGTATGTGATACATACCCTCACCGGTCAGGAAATGAAGGTTGCTCATGCTATCAGAAGAATGGCAGAGAAAAAGGGGTTAGAACACCTTTTTGAAGAGATATTGGTGCCAACTGAGGACATATCGGTGAGGAAGAAGGGGAAGACGGTCATTAAGAAGAAGGTTCTTTATCCAGGGTATGTGTTTATAAAATTCAAGCTCACTGATGAGAGCTGGACGCTGGTGCGAAGAACTACTGGGGTAACCGGATTTATAGGAACTGCTAGGAATAGACCACAGGCACTTAGTTCAAGAGAAGTTGAGGAAATGATGTCGCGGCTGAGGGAGGGTGCCGTAGCGCCCAGAGAGGAGATACCATTTGAGAAAGGTGACCCGGTAGTTGTAATTGGAGGTCCTTTCAGTGGGTTTTCAGGGGTTGTTGATGAGATATTCCCTGAAAGAGGGAAAGTAAAGGTTATTGTAACTGTATTTGAACGCTCTACACCGCTTGAATTAGATATACCATTGATAGAGAAAGTATAGTTTTTTTACCTTAATAGAAAGAAAAATGGTGAAAACCTGTTGATTTTATATGCGAATTAAAATATAATGTGAAATTTAATGGAGTAAAACTCCAATTTAGGGTTTAATTTGTATTATGGCAAAGAAGATATTAGGAAAGATTAAGCTTCACATACCTGCTGGTCAGGCTACCCTTGCCCCACCCGTAGGACCTGCACTTGGTCCCTGGGGTATAAATGGTATGGAGTTCTGTAAGGCGTTTAATAAGCAGACCGAGGATAAGGAGGGTTTGATTATTCCGGTTATAATCACTGTCTATCAAGATAGGTCATTTGATTTTGTGCTCAAGACACCCCCGGCTTCTATTCTTTTGAAGAGAGCACTAAATCTTGCCAAGGCATCTCCAGAACCAAAACGGCAGAAGGTTGGGTCAATCTCGCGGAAGAAGGTAGAGGAGATTGCCAAGACCAAGATGGAGGATTTGAACACCACCGACCTTGAATCGGCAGTTAAAATAATAGAGGGAACAGCACGGAGCATGGGCATTTTGGTGGAGGATTGATTATAGATTGAGGTATTAAGGGATGGTTAAGAGAGGAAAGAGATACAGAGGTGTAGAGGAGAAGAGGGAGAGAGGGAAGGAGTATCCTCTTGATGAGGCGGTAAGGCGTCTTAAGGAGATGGGTAGTGCCAAATTTGTTGAGACCGTAGAGATTGCGGTAAAACTCGGGATAGACCCAAGAAAGAGCGACCAGATGGTGAGGGGGTCTATTGTGCTTCCCCACGGAACTGGAAAGAAGATGAGGGTGTTGGTCTTTGCTAAGGGTGAAAAGGTTAGGGAGGCTGAGGAAGCGGGTGCTGATTATGTTGGAGCAGAGGAGCTGATAGAGAAGATAAAGGGTGGATGGCTGGATTTTGATGCAGTGGTTTCAACGCCGGATATGATGAAGGATGTTGGGAAACTTGGTAAGATTCTCGGTCCAAGGGGTCTTATGCCGTCACCCAAGACGGGCACGGTTACATTTGAACTGGAGAAAGCGATAAAGGAGATACTTGCAGGAAAAGTTGACTACAAGGTGGATAAGGGGTCTGTTGTTCATGCGCCTGTAGGTAAGATAGATTTTAGTGAGGAACAACTGGTAGAGAATATTTTGACATTTATGAGTTCTGTTATTAAGGAAAGACCAGCATCGGCTAAGGGTCAGTATGTAAAAAAAGTATATATATCATCCACAATGGGTCCCAGCATAAGGGTCTCAAGACAGGACATATTGGATAGATTATTGCATGGCGTTCCGGTAGGTTAGTATATGCCAAAACTGAAGAGAAAAGATAAAGAGGTCTTGATAGAGGAACTGGTGGATAGGCTCAAGTCAGCATCGGGTCTGATAGTTACAGATTTTCATGGCTTGAGCGTAGAGGAAATGACTGTTCTTCGCAAAAGATTACATAAGGTTGGTGTGTTATTCAAGGTGGTCAAGAACAGATTAGCGAAGATTGCATTTGATAAGGCAGAGATATCCGAACAGATGTGTGATGTTTTTCAGGATAGACCTACTGCTATAGCATTTGTTGACGACCCGTTTGTAGCTGCGAAGGAATTGGTTGAGTTCCTTGATGATGAGGATATTAGTTTGAGTTTTAAGGGTGGAATGATATCAGGTAGAATGGTTGACCTTGACTTTTTAAGGGATATAGGGAAGGTTTCTTCAAGTGAAGAAGTATATGGCAAACTTGTGAGTATTTTGTCTTCACCTATTAGCCAGCTTGCATGGTCGCTTAAGGGTATCATTCAAAAATTAGTATTGGTGATGAATGAGGTTGCTAAGGTAAGGGAGAAGGGCGAGGGAGGTTAGTGTATTTGTGGGAAGATATTGTTATGTTAATATCATAATTAGGGAGGAGATATTATGGATAAGGCATCTGGAGAAAAGAAGAAGACAACAAAGAAGACCAAGAAGAGTGTGACCAGCACTCAGAAGAAAACCATGTCAAAGGACGATGTTTTGACGGCGATTAAGTCAATGAGCATAATGGAAGTATATGAACTGGTGAAGGATTTAGAGGAGGAGTTTGGTGTTAGCGCTCAGGCGCCGGCTATGGTTGCGACTGCACCAGGTGTTACTCCAGCAGAGGCAGAGGCAAAACCTGAGGAGAAGACAGAGTTTGATGTGGTTCTATCATCAGTTGGTCAGAGTAAGGTCAAGGTCATAAAGGTCGTCAGAGAGGTTAACAAGGATAAGAATATTGGTCTAAAAGAGGCGAAGGATTTAGTAGATGCTGCAGAGAAAGAGCCGAAGGTGATAAGAGAGGGTGTGTCTAAAGAAGAAGCGGAGGAGATAAAAAAGAAGTTAGAAGAGGTTGGTGCTTCTGCAGAGTATAAATAAAGTTGTAAGATTTTACATATTGTTATGTAATTCTTTCATAGGACACTCATATAAATGTGTAAAGGGGGTGGTATAGTGAAAAATAACGGTTATAAAATCGTTGATTTTACCAAGTTTAAGGCGACTGTTGAACCTCCTAATCTGCTTGAGGTCCAATTGAGGTCCTATGAGGATTTCTTTCAGGCGAATGTCTCACCTGTAAAGAGGAAGAACGAAGGTCTTCAGTTGGTATTTCTTGAAACATTTCCAATATATGACTTAAATGAGGACTCATACCTTGAATTCGTGAAGTATTGGATTGAAACTCCAAAATATACAAAGGATGAGTGCAAAGAGAGGGGAATGACATATTCAAATCCAATATGGGCTACAGTTCGTCTGGTGGTCAGGGAGAGAGACCAGGAGAATGGTTCACTAAAAGTTAAGGATATCAGGGAGGAGGATATATATCTTGGTGAATTTCCCCGGATGACAGAGGAGGGGACTTTCATCGTGAACGGTGCTGAAAGGGTGGTAGTAAGCCAGTTACATAGGTCACCGGGAGTTATATTTTCTGAGAAACCTCATCCAAGCGGGAGGTATCTTTTCTCTGCATCAGTAATACCATATCAGGGGAGCTGGCTTGAGTTATATACCGATATGAATGATGTCTGCTATTTTACCATTGATAGGAAGAAGAAATTCCCGATAACTCTACTTTTAAGGGCCCTTGGATATGAGACAGACAAGGATATTCTTGAGCTATTTTACGAGAAAAAGAACATCAGAGTATCAAGCATAGATTTTGACTCGAATGAGGAGTATTATCTGGCGGAGGATGTTTCAAGTGAGAGCGACGATACAGTATTTATCAAGGCAGGGACTTTAATAAATGAGCAGTTGCTTAGAATAATAACTGAACTAAATATTGAAAGGGTGGATGTATTTATAGTTGGTTCTGATGAAGGTGATAGATTGATAATAATGAGTATGGCTAAAGACGACACTACTAACAAAGAAGAGGCGTTGATAAAGTTGTATCAGGCACTGAGACCGGGTGACATACCAAATATTCAGTCAGCCGAGATTAAATTCAATAATCTATTCTTCAATCCCCAGTTTTACAACCTAGAGAGGATAGGAAGGAAGAAAATCAACGAGAAGTTCGGGATGAATATAGATGAAAAACAAACGGCATTGACTAAGGAAGACATTGTAGAGGTGGTCAGGGGCTTGATAGAAATGGTCTCTGGTAAGAGAGAGCCGGATGATGTTGACCATCTTGGCAACAGGAGAGCTAAGACGGTTGGAGAGCTTTTATATAACAGGTTTCAGAATGGTATGAGACGCCTTAAGCAAGTCACCAAGGAGAGAATGTCCATCAAGAATGTTGAGGAGTGTATGCCCAGAGACCTTATAAATACCAAGCCGCTTGTTGCTGCTGTGGTTGAGTTCTTTGGAACCAGCCAGTTGTCACAGTTTCTTGACCAGGTTAACCCTCTGGCGGAACTGACACATAAGAGGAGATTGTCAGCATTAGGTCCTGGTGGTCTCTCAAGAGAGAGAGCAGGTTTTGAGGTGAGGGATGTTCACTATACTCATTATGGAAGGGTCTGCCCCATAGAAACACCCGAAGGACCCAATATCGGTCTTATAATGTCACTGGCAACATATGCCCGTGTAAATGAGTATGGCTTAATTGAGACACCATATAGAGTGGTAAAGGATGGCGTGGTTCAGAATAAGATAGAGTATCTCTCAGCAGATGATGAAGATAGATATACAATTGCGCAGATAGATTCTGATGTGGACAGTAAAGGGAAGTTAAAGGGTCCTCTTATTCTTGCCAGGAGGAAGAGTGATTTTCCCTGGGTTAGTCCATTAGAAGTTAACTATATAGATATTAGTCCTATTCAGATGGTCAGTATTTCATCGTCCTTGATACCATTTCTTGAGCATGACGATGCAAACAGGGCACTGATGGGTTCAAATATGCAGAGGCAGGCGGTTCCATTGCTCACACCAGAGGTGCCTTTAGTTTCTACGGGTATGGAGGAAAAGGTTGCCAGGGATTCGGGGGTTGTGGTTGTTGCAGAAAACCCTGGGGAAGTAGTTGAAGTAAGCAGTGAATATATAAAGATAAAGAGGAGTGGAACTGACACTGAAGAATATCTCGCAGACCTAGTTGAAGAGACAGATGTGGATTTTTACAGGTTGAAGAAGTTCAAAAGGACCAATCAGGATACTTGTTACAATCAGGTTCCGCTGGTTAAGAAGGGTGATAGGGTAAAGAAGGGAGATATAATAGCAGATGGTCCCGCTACTAAAAACGGGAAACTTGCACTTGGTCAGAATGTGTTAGTTGCATTTATGCCATGGATGGGTTATAACTTTGAGGATGCTATTGTGATAAGTGAGAGGTTGCTGAAAGATGATGTATTCACCTCTATACATATTGAGGAGTTTGAACTGGAGTGTAGGGAGACCAAGTTGGGACCGGAGGAGATAACGAGAGACATACCAAATGTTAGTTCTGATGCTGTTAAGAACCTTGATAAAGATGGAATAATAATGGTGGGTGCACCAGTAAAGCCGGGAGATATTCTTATAGGTAAGGTAACTCCAAAAGGTGAGACCGAGCTATTGGCGGAGGAGAAACTGTTAAAGGCAATATTTGGAGAGAAGGCAGGTGAGGTTAGGGATGCTTCTCTTAAGGCACCTCCAGGGCTCGAAGGATGGGTTGTTAATGTTCAGGTGTTTGAACAGAAGGAAGCAGTATCACCAAAGAAAAGGGCTAAAGAGTTGCTTAGAATAAAAGAGATGGAAGAAGAGGTGGAGAGAAAGCGCAAGAAACTCAAGAGGTCTAGGGATAAATGCTTGGAGAATATCCTAATTGGTGCTATTCCCAAGGTAGATATAAAGGATTATGAGACCGGAGATGTCATTCATAAGAAGGGGTTGAAGATATCCGAAAGGGATTTCAAGGAGAAGTTGCTACTCCCTATAGTAGAGGGGCGTCTATCAATGGAGGCGAATTTAGAGAGAAAGATAGATAGGATACTTATGGTATACAGGGAGAAGATTGGAGAGCTGAAGGCGTCTTTCGGGAAACAGGTTGATGCTATAAGAAAGGGTGACGAGCTTCCACCGGGGGTTTTGAAGAGAGTTAAGGTATATGTTGCGAGGAAGCGTAAGATATCTGTTGGAGATAAGATATCTGGTAGACATGGTAATAAGGGAGTTATTTCAAAGATACTGCCGGTTGAAGATATGCCCTATCTGGAAGATGGAACACCAATAGATATTATACTTGACCCGCTCGGCGTGCCATCGAGAATGAACATTGGACAGTTGCTTGAGACCCACCTTGGTTGGACTGCTCATAATCTGAAGTTCGTTGCAGTGTCTCCTATTTTCAGTGGTGCTACAGAACAGGATATCAAGGGTTATCTGAAGAAGGCTAATTTGCCAGAGAATGGTCAAACGGTCCTATATGATGGCAGAACAGGGGATAGGTTTGATGAGAAGATAACGGTGGGGTGGATGTATATAATGAAACTTAACCACCTGGCAGATGATAAGATTCATATGAGGGCGGTAGGTCCCTATTCCCTCATTACTCAGCAACCATTGGGTGGAAAGAGCCAGATGGGTGGTCAGAGGTTTGGAGAGATGGAGGTGTGGGCACTTGAGGCATATGGAGCGGCATATACTCTTCAGGAGATGCTTACAGTCAAATCGGACGATGTCATTGGAAGGTCAAGAATGTATGAGGCAATAGTTAAAGGGCGTCCTGTTCCTGAACCTGGGATTCCTGAGTCATTCAATGTTTTGGTGCGGGAACTTCGTTCTCTCTGCCTGGATATTGAGCCGGAGTTTGAGGGAGTGGAGGAATTTGAGGAGCAGAAAATATAATCTACATTACTAACTGGTTAGGTTGATATAGATAAAATTCTCTGTTAATATATTTTTTAGGGCGAATAGTTCAGTTTGGGAGAACGCCTGCCTTACAAGCAGGAGGTCATAGGTTCAAATCCTATTTCGCCCATTTTCGTTATTTAAACCTTATTGTATTTAATTAGGTCTAATCAAGCGAGATGATGAAAGGAGGGTATAGATGAATAATTCATTTAGAGTAACAGGTTTGGTGTTTATCGTGTCTATTCTGTTTCTCTGTTTCTTTCTTCTGTCCTGCTCGTGGATGAATGAAAGTAGTGATAGAGAGGATATTGAGGGGTTGATAAACGATGAGTATAAAGCATACTTTTTCCCCATTGATGAGATTGACGATGGAGGCATAACTGGTGAGCATGGTCAAGGTCTGCTTGGTGAGAAGGCCTACTTACACCCCTGGGGAAGGAAGATTAAGAGACCTTTTGATAAGACAATAGAGATAGAGATAAATGGCAATACAGCTAATGTTACTGTAATATGCGATATAGAGGGTGAATTTCTGGTAGATACATCAGATGATGATATTGAAAACCCAGGAAGTAAACCATTGAGCGATAAACTTATTAAGTATGCGGTTTTTGAGAAGAGCGATGATGGAAGGTGGATATTAACGAAGATATCACCTGCAGAGATTAAACTTGCTGATGAAGAGAAGCAAACAGTAAAGATAATATCGGTTCACATATATGATACTGATGGTGATGTTGATATGACCATAACAGACCCTTCAACTCTTTATGATGTAGAGACAGAAGTTCCACACTTTGAGAAGGATGAACTCGTATATGTTGAGGTTATAGCAGAGAATACAACAACTGAGAATTATGAACCAAGGTCTTTTGTTTATCTCCACTGGCCATATCATAGAGACCTCTTTTATGACCAGGGGGATGATACGCATTATTTTGGTAACTGGGCACCGCATAACGTTGGAGTTCATCACGCAGCAGTTGACATTCTGAACTCGGGATGTATTCAAAATGAGACAGAGGATGATTATAATGCAACAGCATGGGCGATGCCTTATGTAGTGTATTAGTTATTGAACTAAGTTGAATGCAGGTCGGACTATTAAAATGTCCGACCCTTCTTGTATAAAAATGGAGTTTAAGGTGATTATGCTTTCTTCTCAGAGATATAACCCTCAAGACCAAGGTCTTCTGGTCTTCTTCCTTCACAGAACACTTCATTAAATACCTTATTGAATCTTCTTATTGCAGCACTCTTGTTTGAGGATTTGACTATCGCATTGAAAATCTCGTCTGACATCTGTGAGAGTTCTTGAAGAATCTGTTCTTGAGTAATCTCATCTGTTCTCTTGATGAAAGTTTCTGATTCGCGAATCTTGAACAGACCATCCTGAACATTTAACTCATTGAAGGCAGGAACACGAGATGCAATCTCTTTTACCTTATCTCGCAACTTCCAAGGAGGTTTGACGGGATTATATAGACCATTTGGTTGAGCAATTCTTACGAGCAGGAGGTTTATGAAATGAAGCAGGAGACCTATCTTGGTAGTAAATTCCTCCTCTTCTTCCTCCTCCATTCTTTTTCTACCAGTTAATCCAAATGTTCCTCCTATTCTCTTTATGAATGTTTGAAATGCACTGGTTGTTTTCTCTTCACCCTTGACCTCTTTGGGCTCTTCTGTCAACTTTGCTTTCTCGCCTGTGACCTCAAGGAGTCCACTTGATACCAGACCGTATAATATTTTAGTCACTTGAAGTGACGAGAATCCAGTCAATTTTGCTAGGTCCTCTACCGACTTATTACCATCAATTAGAGATAGAACTCGCCACTCCTCAGGATTGAGGGTGATATTCTGTGAGCCATCCGGCGGATTGGGGGAGAATGATAGAACCGAGGTTTCGTCAGGAATCAATGTTCTGAGTTTAGACCATTCATCTATTCTCCTGGTGGCTTCAAGGATGAGATTCTGACTGCCGACTGTAATTGTCTTTGGAGTGGGAACTATCTTTGCCTCAAAGTTAAAATTGCCCTTGGTCCAGTTGAAAACATTATATATTACCTGTTCCCCTTCGCTGTCTCCCAGAACTGCATGAACCGCCTCCCCATCCTGGAAATATATCTCCGCCCTTCTTCCTTCACTATCTACAGTGAGAACCCCCGTCCTTCTTCCAATATGTATTAACTGAAGGACATCAGAGAGCCCAAAATCCTCCAATGAACCGCTAAATGCCATTGCCTCTCAATTATTTATACCATTTGTTAGCAAATTGTTCAATGATATTTTTTATTCTTATGTAAATAATGTTTATGATGATATTATGTGTATTTTCAGGAGAACTATAATTAAAGTCAGATACTATTTATCCCTGCTCTTTATACAATTCAAGATATAAATTAGCAGATACATCCCACGAGAAATTCTGTTCAAAGCAATTTATGACCAACTTTTGCCACATATCCCTATCGCTGAAGATGTCCCTCGCAATCTCAATGGTTGACCTCAGGGATTTAAAATCGTATCTGGAGAAGAGAAAACCGGTCGCTTTATTCTCCAAGATGTCTTCAGGTCTGGTTATGCCAATGATAGTGTCGTTCAACCCGCCTGTCTTTCTTGCTATCGGGGGTGTTCCATAAGCCATTGCTATCATCTGACTCAAACCACAGGGTTCGTATAGAGATGGAATAAGAAATACATCTGAACCCGCATATATTCTCCTCGCCAGAGGAAGGTTGAAGTCAATTATTACACTTATCCTGCCTTTGTTCGCCAATGTTATGTCTCTAAGCGACATGTGATATTTCTGCTCACCAGTTCCAAGTACTACGAATTGGGTATCATCTGGGATTCCATCAAGAAACATCTCAATTAGCAGGTCTACCCCTTTTTGTTTTGCTAGCCGGCTCACCATACCGCATAAAAGAGCATCATCTCTTACCTCAAGCCCTACCTCCTTTTGTAATTGTGGTTTGCATACCCTGCGCTTGGGGCTGAAATCGTCTCTGCTATAATTCGCCGGGATTTCTTTGTCAGTTGCAGGGTTCCACAGGTCGTAGTCAATACCGTTGGCTATTCCATATAATTTGTTTTCTATGCGTTTCAAGTCGTCCTCAATCCCATAGCCGAAATCGGGAGTGGTTATCTCCCTGGCGTAGGTGGGGCTTACGGTGTTTACCGCATCACACATTAAACCGCCTTTTATGATGGCAAATGTTCCATCTTCACCTAAATAATCCTTCTTTAGATATCTATCTGGTAGGTTAAGTTTCTTAAACATCTCAATCTTATACCTACCCTGATAGCCAAGATTGTGGATGGTAAATATGGTGCGAATTTGTCCAATCCTCCTTTGGTAATACTCTTTGTAATAGGGCATAAAAAGCCCTGTGTGCCAATCATTTAGATGTATCACATCAGGTTTATCTTCAAGGGATGCAATAAGTTCAAGGATGGCTCTGGTAAACAGGGCGAACCTGAATAGATTATCGTTAAATTCGGCATCTTCTTTTCCATAGAGAGTTTCTCTATCAAAGTATGGGTCATATCTAACAAATAGGGCATTGAAGTCATTGAATGCGCTTGCCCTCATTATTTCAACAGTGACTGTTTTTCCCAGGTGGTCAACCTTCAGGTCTATTATATTTTCAAACTCATATCCCTTATCTATAGTAGTTCTATACAGAGGTGTTATTACACTTACATCGTTTCCTTGCCTTTTGAGTGCTTTAGGCAATGAGTATGAAACATCAGCGAGCCCCCCTGTTTTAGCAAATGGTGATACCTCGCTTGATGCAAATAGTATCTTCATATACATCGGACCTTGATAGTGGCTGACCTTAGGTGCTCGGCGGCATCTTCAGGGGAGACAGGATTGATGTAAAAGCCAGTGCCCCACTCAAATCCTGCTACATTACCAAGCTTGGGAATGAGTTCTATATGCCAGTGGTAGTATGGTAATTTCTTCGTCTGGCAGGGCGCAGTGTGAAGCATCATATTATAGGGTGGGTTCTGAAGCACCGCCTCAAGCCGTCCAAATGTCTCCTTGAATATACTGGATAATTCTTTTATCTCGTCCAGGTCAGTATCGGGAAAACTTGCGATATGCCTCTTCGGTATTATCCAGAGTTCATATGGTAATCTACTGGCGAAAGGTGTGATAACCATAAATCTCTCTGTGTCAAGCACTATGCGCCTGTTGTCAAATTCTTCCTGGTTCATAATGTCGCAGAATATACAGCGTTCTTTCATTTCGTAATATGTTCTGCATCCAGCAATCTCTTCCTGAACCCTCTTCGGAACAATTGGAAGGGCGATTATCTGCGAATGGGGGTGTTCTAAAGTGGCGCCCGCAACACTACCATGGTTCTTGAAAACGATTATGTATTGTAATCTAGAATCATTCATCAATGCCACCATTCTCTCACGCAACGCCCAGAGATAGGACTCAATCTGTTCTCTATCTAAGACCCCGAATGTTGCATTGTGAACGGGTGTTTCAATCACTACATCGTGAGCACCAACACCGTTAATGATGTCATATATACCCATTCCCCTCTTCTTTAGTTCACCATCGGTATCAAGAGCCGGATATTTGTTGGAGACAATCCTGATACGCCATCCCCTTCCATCTTTTTCTCCATCGTCTCTATAGGCGAGAACCTCAGGTGGCGTCATCTTTTCGTTTCCAGGGCAGAACGGACAGTCACTCCTAAAGTCATTCACCGGAATGTTATTATGGTTTATAGAGAAATCATGGGGACGCTTCTGCCTCTCAGTGGATATTATTATCCACCTTCCTATAACCGGATCTTTTCTTAGTTCAGGCATAGTCAAACAAAAGTAATATTAAACTAATATGTTGGATAATAGTCAATAGTTATTTTCTTATATGTATAGGAATTATAATTAAAAAATAATAATTCAATAATTTTGGCACTATTGAAATGCACAATTCCAATAAATATATCAGATAATTTCCTTTTAGATAAATTATGGGTATTAGATATATAAGACCTATAATCAATATATTTCAGGCAGTTTATGATGCCAGTGCTATTGCCTCAATCTCAATCAGAGCATTTCTGGGAAGAGATGCGACGCCTACACACGCACGAGCGGGACTGTGCTCACCCATAAACTCACTATAGATGCTGTTAAAGAGTGGGAAGTCGTTCATATCCTTCAGGTATGCTGTAATCTTGATTATTCCACTTATTGATGAGCCTGCCTCTGCGAGTATATGGGAGATGTTAGTCATTGCCTGCTTGGTCTGCTCCTCAATACCACGCTTCAAGTCACCAGTCATTGGGTCTATGCCCAGTTGTCCCGAAATGAATATCAGACCACCGGCAAGCATCGCCTGTGAATATGGTCCAACCGGTTTTGGGGCTTTGTCTGTATTTATCTTTATCACAGTAATATTGTAGAATTTGCAGTTCTTTATTTCAACTGGAACTTACTTGCTTTAGTGGTAGCAGGCCAAATCCGGTTTGTCTTTTAAGTTACCTTTAAGATATAACTCAAGTGCTTTTTTAACATCAACCTCATCAGTGATGAAAACCTCTATTCCTGCATTTATTAAATCATCGTATATTCTTCTTCCCATTCCATGCGATATTACTGCCTTGCATCCACTTAATGCCTTAATAACTGTTCCATGGCGGTCAATGTTTTGCCTGCCCTCCATCTGTCTTGCGTGCCCCGTAAAGGTGTTTGGGAGGTATTCTTGCTTCACTAACTTATTACCATCAACCTCAAATATGACAAATCCCCTGGTTCTGCCAAAATGTGAACCTATTGTCTTCCCATCATCCGATACTATTGCAATCTTCATATCATATCCTCCAAATAGCAAGGGGGGTTATTCCCCCCGGTTTATCTTATTCTCCTTTCTTTTGTTCTTTTTCAAGTTTATCTTTTATTTCATTAAGTCGCTCCTCAAGATGTTTCATCTCTTCCTCAATGTATCTCTTCTCTGCCTCAAGGTCTTCCCTCGTGTAGGGAACAGTATATCCACTGCTGAAGACCTCGTATGCGGGAACAACCCTGCCTTCTGGTGTTTCATAGAATGCGTGGGGACCGTATCCACATCTACATGGTCCTACATATCTATACCCTGAGGGTGTTGTCGGTCTGGCTACTCGTCTGTCATACCAGCCACCAAAGCCGTGACGAAAACCTAATCCTAATCCTCTTGTGTAATACATCATATCACCTCCTACATTTATGGTTTTCTACCTCTTTGTCTGCCATTACCCTTTCCGCATGGACCTCTTCCCCTCTCCGTTGAGAGCCAGGTCCCTCTATCAGAATCTATTCTGTGAATATTCAAACTACCACACCTTGGACACTCTGAAGGTCTTGGCGTTCCGTATTCAGCGCTAAATGTATGACCACAGTCAGCGCATTTAAATGTCCTCTTTGCCATTATATGTTTACCTCCTGTTATGGTTATATGCAGACCGTTCACAAGAGCCATAGATGATTTATATCTTGCTCTATTCAATATTCGTCCAAAGGTGGGTCTTGATACTCCCATAAGTTGAGATGCTTCCTCCTGTGATAGACCTGAGTAATCAGCGAGCCGAAGCGCCTCTAACTCATCAAGCCCTATCTCAACAGGATTCCCCTGAGTTGTTCTACCCATCATAGTGGGACCAAAACAACTCACATGCGGTATATGATATATGTGTCTTTTTCTAAACGGTCTTGGCATTTTATATCCTTAAATATCGTTATGAACATATGTTCATAATTATTCTACCACTGCCGAATGTTTGTGTCAACTCTTTTTTCCACCAAATATGATTATCTATTTGATTTTATCTGTGTTCATCTATTAGAATTGGAGTAATAAATATTATGGCGATTTTCGGTAAGAGGAGTGGCGAAAGTAAGATGCCCGAGATTGATATCAAAGCATCCCTTAAGGTTAGACCGCCCCTTGGTAAAATTGTTCAGCAAATCCATGTTCCAATTCCCGAGAAACCAAGAGAGGTTAAGCAGAAGGTATTGGAGTTCCTGTCTGCTATTGAGTCCGCATTCAAGGTGAGGGAGAGGGATGGTGAGGTTCAGTTCAGAATAGATGGTGACTATATAGAGATATTCAGAATGGTAGGTAGTGAGAAGGAGCTGAGATACCAGAGGTGGGGGAATAAGCGAGTTATTCTCCACTGCGACGATAGGGAGTATGAGAACTTAAAGGCGCTCGGTTTGATAAGGGAATAGGGGGATAGTTCCGAAATCTCTAATCTTCTTGAACACCGAAACCGAAGGTTAGCGGTAAGAGAGGTTCCTCAATGAGTCCTTGAGTATCTCTGCCACCTTGCCACCCTCCGCCTTTCCAAAAAGCCCTCTCATTATTATGCCCATTAGATATCTGAATCTGGCATCGTTGTTTAGGTGGGTGGGATTATTTGCCTTTATGACTTCTCTTACTGTGCTTGCTATCTCACTTTTGTTAACCATCTCAATTCCCTTCTCCCTCAGTATTACTTCAATACTTCTACTATCCTCAATTGTCATAATTATCACCGAGGGAAGAATATCCCTGGGGAACAATCCCCTCTCATAAGCCCTGAATATCTCCACAAACCTTTCATCGCTTAATTTCTCAGTGTCATATCCCTCTCTTCTAATCCACTTAATATCTTCTGCTAACGCCTTCGCAATTATGGTTGGGTTGACTGCCACCTCGGAGGCAACTCTATCAAATGTGTCCTGATATTTAGAGTCAAGTAGTTCATTTACCAGATGCTCTGATAAGCCCAGCCGTCTGTATCTCTCTGCCCTTTCCCAGGGTCTCTCGGGAAGGTTTACCTCAATTCCCTTTATGTGTTCATTGCTTATGGGAACAGGGGGATGGTCGGTGTCGGGATACATCCTATTTGGTCCAGGTAGTATCCGCTCAAAGTCGGTTGTCCCATTAGAGCATGCTTGCCTGGTCTCATTGACCACACCGATTGTCGCCTCACGCATCCTTATCATTATCTCATCTACCGCAGTTTTCAAATCGTCCTCATCCCCCCAAACCAGAATGATACCACTCCTCTCCTCTACACTATGCTTCTTAAGAAACTTACTCCACTGGACTTCGTCGGGTGTTATTGAGGTGATTAACGATGGTGAGAGGATGTTCGGCAGGCGGTCCAGGCAGGCGATGACCCGAACCCTCTCTGATATCTCGTGCAGAAATGGCTTCCCCGGCTGAACGTTAAAGGCAAGCAAGTCATCCCAGCCCTTTGCCTCAACCATCTTGAATTTCATATTGCTTTTGATAGGTTTTGAAAGGGCATCGCAGATTAATTCCGATATCTCACTACCTACATCCATTACCCTGAACTCCATATTCTCAGCGGTGAAACCTCTACTCAATAGCTCTTCTCTCAACTCCAATAGTGCCTTCTGCCTCAGAGCTTCTATTGCGGTAAGAGGGGCGAACAACCCTATTCTGGGCACCCCTTTAATCTCTACCCTTGTTCCGCCATCTATGCTTACATTGATGTCCTGCCTTACCGAGCCAATTCCACGCCTGACCTTCCCTGTTGCCCTAAGAGTGCGCCCTATCATCCACGCTACCTCTTCCACCTCCCATGGAGTCCTCATATGTGGCTCAGTTATAACCTCTACAAGCGGTATCCCCAATCTGTCGGTCTTGAAGGTTATCCTGTGCCCCACATCTGAGACCTCCCTACATGCGTCCTCCTCTACCGTCAGGTGCCTCACACCAATTTTTCTGTCTTTGTATGGAATATAGCCATTTATTCCCACCACTGCGGTTCTCTGAAAACCGGTGGGGATTGAACCGTCAAGGTATTGCTTTCTGGTGATATGAACCTCGTCAACTATGTGGCAGTTAAGCATCAGGGCAATCTCAATGGCTATATCAAGGGCTTCTCTGTTTATCAGAAAAGGAGGTGTGTCGTCCATCTCATAGGTACATACCACCTCATCGTAGAGGAGATAGACCACCTCCTTTCTGGTCTTAAACTCCATCAATGCTGTTCCATCATATTCACCCAGTTCCGAAAGAGTGGGTCTCATATGTCTGATGGTCGCTGCATCTGGTTCACCATCCACCATCTTGGCAGGACATCTACAGTGCAGTTTCTTCTTGGTGTTCAACTGGTAATGAACCTCAAGCCCGCACTTGAATCCAAGTTGGGTGAAGTCAAAATCTTTGAAATATTCCCAGGGAATTCCCAAAACTATTTCTCTTCTTCTAATTTCGGCTTTATTATCTTATAGAGCATACCACCCGATATCACCTCTGACTCTTCTGGTTCTTTCCCCTCTATCACTTCCGTGGTTTCACCCTCGGGTGGTTTCTCCTCCTCAAAGGCAGTAGGGTCATATGGCAGGACCTCTTCCTCTATCAACTTCATTGCGCCCTTACCACCATAGTCAACCAGCATAATACTGGTGCCATCCTTCAGTGTCCTCTTTACAATGCCCAGTATTGGCACCTTTGGAGATACCCATATTTCCTCCAGTGTCTTGCCCTTGCTGATATGTTTAAAGTGCTCTGTCTCTATCTCGGTTCCATCGGGGAGAGAGAGCATCTCCCTGCCATAGCCCTTCATACTTAACTCAGGTATCTCAAATGCATTATAAGGTGCATAGCCCTCAAATATTTCCTCCAACCTGACTACTGGAACATACATCGCCTGTTTCCCGCCCTTCTTTAGGATGACCTGCCCCTGACCTATGAAAGGCTCATTACGTTCTATTATACCGCCTTCAGGTGTTTTTATGCTTATAACATAGCGACGCCCAAGGGTTGATATTTCTACCTCATAATTAGAGCCCTCCTTGCCTGTGATAGAAAGTGATACATCCTCAATCTTGCCGTCAGGGTAGGTTATACGGTATCTGGTCCAGGCACCGTCCCTCCACTTAGAGCCGGTTGTGTAGGTGTCGCCTCTTTTACAGGTGGAGGAGTTCAGAAGAGCGAGGAATATCATTGTTAATAAAAGTGTTATTAGTTTCATCAATTGGCGAGTTGGTATATTCATACAAATTATCACCACCTGTTTGCAAAAAACACTTATATAAGATATGCGAACAACTCATCCGAGAGAGTAAGACCCATAGGGGTCAGCGATATTCTATCATAATTTTCGTTGATAAGATTACATTTTATATGCGCAGGGATGTCTTTAAGAAGGATTTTTGCATCATAGTGATATTTCTTCTTGAATTCTTCTATGTCCACACCTTCCACTAATCTGAGGGCAAGGACCATGGCTTCCCTGGCTCTCCTCTCCTCATTTAATACTTCGGTATGTTCTATGGGTAGTTGCCTTCTGGAAATGGCATGGTGGTATAAATCTAAGTCCAGATAGTTAGTATATCTTACACCATTGAGAAATGACGATGCGGACGGTCCAAGCCCCATATACTCACCGCATTTCCAGTAGTTCAAGTTGTGAAGGCAGAAGCGGTCGTTTAGCGCCAGATTTGAAATCTCATAATGTCTGTAGCCAGCAGAGGTGAGTTTGCTTATGGCATGTGAATACATTGTCACCACTTCATCATCGTATGCTTTATACCTGAGCATTGGATTGTCCTCCCTGATGCTCAATTCGTAAATACTTATGTGGTCGGGCTTCATTGATGCCACCCTGTCAAGCGTTTCGTCCCATACCCTCATACCGCCTTCAGTGAGACCATATATAAGGTCAATAGATACATTATCCACACCTGAATCTCTCAATTTATAATATGCCCTTTGAATTGTCTCTTCATTGGTTCGCCTACCGAGCACTTTTAATTGTTTATCATCAAGCGATTGAACACCTAAGCTCACTCTGTTGACACCGGTATTCTTCAGTGCATCTATTTCAAGATTGGCTACATCCTCAGGATTGACCTCAATAGTGAACTCGGTCACCTCTGTTGTATCAAAGTAGCACTTCACAGTGTGGATTATCTCGGTTAAGACCTTCTGGTTGATGGAAGGTGTTCCTCCACCTATGTATATGGTCTCAATGTGTAGTTTGCCCCTCAAGCCGATGGATATGAGTTCTGCTTCGGTTGAAATCAACTCTGGGTAGTTGAGCATGGTCTCTTCATCTGCGACAATAGAGTAGAAGTCGCAGTATGGGCATCTGCCTCTGCAGAAGGGTATGTGGATGTAAAGCCCCGCCATTGAAATGCCTATTCCCTCTTCTTCCTTATAGACCTGAAGATGAGAATCATTGCAATTACAGCAACAGCAATTATAACCAGCAATATTGACAGTTTGGCGAGAAGCGTTAGTCCGCTCCCTTCAAGACCCAGAAATTTCTTCTCTTCTAATTTGCCCTTATATGACTCAAGTGCTTCTATTATCATCTCCCTGGTCTTATACTTGTCGCACAAATTTCTGAATTCATCTCTGTTCAGGGGCTCAGATGTGGGGATTATCACCTCTGCGAACTCTGGCACCAGTATGGTATATTTTCTGGTTTTATAGTTCCCATCAAGCTTTACACCAGGGACCTCTGATTTGACCACAGGGTATCTATCGTAAGCCACATTTATGACAACGGGCTTGACGCCCAGAACCGCCCAGCAGAGCATACCTCTTTCTACCATTCCCACTGGAACTATCACCCTTATGTCTTCACCCATCAGGGGGTCACCTGAGAGGGCATCCTGCCAGAACTGGAGATATCTTCTTGCCTGGTTGACCACTCCACCCGCTTCGTTCTCCAGTTCACCCTCCTCAAGTTCGGGTTCTATTCCAATGTTGACACAGGACTCTATATAGAAGCCATAGAAAAGGTCCTTCATATAATCAAGATACTTCTTAAGGTTCTCTTCTGATGCCTTCCCATTGTGAAGGGGCTTAAGTTCATACCATTCCTCATCAAGATAGTTGCTTAGTATCTTTTCCAGAAAACCATATCCCCTTGCCACTCTGAGATAATATGTCGCCATTGGTTCAAGTGTGAACTCAGGGTATATAGTAACCTCTATTATTCTCTCCGGCGGTGGCTTTGCCTCTGTGATATATTTTTCAAGCGATTTAATATGTGTCTCCCTTGCCTGGGTT
>QMNJ01000009.1 GCA_003647715.1 Candidatus Coatesiibacteriota bacterium | reverse complement strand
TGTATGTCTATCTGCGAAGAAACCACATTGGATATGAGTTCACCACTTTCAGAGATGAATGCAATACAGGTATCGTCACAAGAGGTATCTATGCCGAGGATATTGTAGTTTTTCATTTTAATGTTAATATTACCGGTTTAAGTATAATAATATACTGAATTTTCTGATAACAGGAATAATAAAAGGGAAACAATTTATTCCCCTTTTAAAGCTCCGTTAACACAAATGTTATTTGCTATTATTTTGCCGTTCTATCCTCCCAAATAATCATATGCCAGTATCCATCATCCTTCAATTCAAACTTAAAATTACATAGACCCTCTGCAAAATAGCCGAAATTGGGTGTTACCATAACGAGAAGGTTTATTTGGACATCTTTAATTGTGAAGATTGTATTATCGTCGGTATAATCACCAGAACTATAGAAATTATCCTCATTTGTATAAGGAAATTCTAATTTTATGCTATATGCATTTTCAAACATATTCTGTGTTGCCTGCCAGTCCTCTTCATAATTCCACGATGTCGGTATGATATACTCATCCCCTTCTTCTCCAACCTTTTTACCAACATCTTTGGGGTCAAAGTAGAAGTAATAATCGTCCCACAGTATATCTTTGTATTTGTTTATGATATCTACATCTTTATGGTGATTGTAACAGTATGAAAGATTGGTCAGGCAATAATAGGGTTCTGTCTGGGCTTTGTGTTCACCTGTATCTATATCTCCCGGGTCCCGGAAACAATTTATACTGAATATCGTAGAAACTATTAATATTGGTAGAATGATTGCTCTTATATATCTCATATTATACCTCCCAAACCATTATAATTCTACCATAATCCTTCTTCTTGTCAATTACTAATTAGGCGTTTATACCACTATGGATTTATCTGAGATATTATCAAATCCGCAGTCGCCAGGTTGGTGGCAAGCGGTATGTTGTGAACATCGCAGACACGCATCAGGGTGTTAATATCCGGGTCGTGCGGGTGCTTGCCCAGTGGGTCCCTCAAAAATATCACCGCATCCACCTCTCCCTGCGCCACCATCGCCGCCACCTGCACATCACCACCATAGGGACCCGATAGAAGCGTCTCCACCTCAAGCCCCGTCTTCTCGGTTATGAGATTGGCAGTTGACTTGGTTCCCACAAGTTTGAAGTTCATTAGTTTGCCCCGATTGAAGTTCGCCCACACCACTATGTCGGTCTTCTTCCTGTCATGAGCCACAAGCGCAAGACACTTCTTTTTCTTCTCCGCCATACTCTCTCCTACAGTTCAGAAGGATTTTAGCAAAACCTGACCTGCTGTCAAATCAAATTATCCCAACCGGTGTTATCCAGCCCTTTTCTTTCTCCTCAATTACTCATATATGCAACAACTATGTTTTTTTTGTCGCGCTCACATTCCTCATCTTCCATATCACTATGCTCATACCACCGAATGCGACCAGAACAATGGTGAGGAATTGTAATTACAGCATTCTATTTCCCATTCTATAACATAGGTTCACCATAATCTCCATTTTTTTCTTATCATATCAGGTATATGACGGTTGGTTTTAGAGTAATATCAGAGGATAAGAAAACCTCCGCCAGGGTTTCAGAACTCAGGGTGGGTGACAAGGTTATCACCACCCCCGCCTTTATGCCCGTTGGCACGCAGGCATCGGTTAAGGGGCAGACACCCGCCGAGGTCAAAGAAGCGGGGCATAAGATAATCTGCATGAATGCATACCACCTGATGTTGCGACCCGGTGTGGATACAATCAAGATGCTGGGTGGACTCCACCTGTTCATGGGCTGGGGGGGGATGATATTGACAGATTCAGGTGGTTTCCAGGTGTATAGCATGGCACCCATAAGTGAGATTACCGAAGAGGGGGTGAAGTTTACCAGCCATATAGATGGAGGTGAGGTCTTTCTCACCCCGGAGTTGTCGGTAAGGGTGCAGGAAGAGATGGGCACCGACATAGCCATGTCGCTTGATGTATGCCCCGCCTACACTGAGAACAGGTCGGAGATTGAGAGGGCATGCGAACTCACTCACGGGTGGGCAGAGAGATGCTTGGCTACAAAGTCAAATGATTCAATGGCTTTGTTCGGCATAATACAGGGTGGTGTCTTAATGGATTTGAGGGAGCAAAGTGCTAATGTAATCACCTCTATGGATTTTGACGGCTATGCACTGGGCGGGCTTTCGGTAGGTGAACCATTAGACAGGCGAACGGAGGTGGCTGATGCGATGTCGGCTCACCTTCCAGCAGATAAGCCAAGATATATTATGGGTGTGGGCTTTCCTGATGAGATTCTGAGGTTTGTTTCTATGGGATATGACCTTTTTGACTGCGTTCTACCAACAAGATGTGGAAGAAATGCTCTCGCCTTTACCAGAAAGGGGCTTCTGAACCTGAGGAAGAGCGAATATAGATATGATACATTGCCGATTGAGGATGATTGTAAATGCCCCGCCTGTAGTAATTTCTCCAGAGGTTATATAGCACATTTATTTAGAGCGGGGGAAATGCTTGCGCCCCGCCTTACAAGTTTGCATAATCTATACCATTATGGCTGGTTGTTTGATAGAATAAGGGAAAGTATTTGCAACAACAACTTTCTTAACTTCAGGGATGAGTTTTTGAGGAATTATAAAAGATAATATTACTAAGGAGGATTTATATGTTTGTATCTACTGCTTATGCGATGTCTTCAGGTGGTGGAGGAGGCGGAGGTAGTATGCTTGACTTCCTGCTCCCCTTCATAATCATTATAGCAATATTCTATCTGCTGATTATTATGCCCCAGAGGAGGCAGGCGAAGAAGCGCCAGGAGATGCTTGAAGCCATGCGGAAGGGCGACACGGTGGTGACCACAGGAGGCATAAGAGGCAAGGTAGTTGGTTTCTCTGACAGCGGAAAGATAGTGCGCATAGAGATAGCAAAGGGAGTTGAAGTAGATGTTGTCAGGTCTAGGATAGATGCGGTGGGAAAACTACCGGATGCGGAGCAGGGAAAATAATACGGGTATGACAGGACTATTGTGAACTTAATGTCAAATTTTTTTGATTTGAGATGGTGGAAACAAGTAAGAAGATGGTGGACGAGGAGACAATAAACGATAAGATTGCAGAAGGCGAATCAATTGAGGAGGAGTTGAGGGCGCTCTTTCCAAGGCGTGAGGGCGTGGTGAGCTTGAGTGACTTTATGGAACACGAGGGGGTGAAACTGCTATTGACCCGCTCTAATGAGGTGCTTGGATTTCTTGGCTATACAGAGCACGGCTTCAGGCATGCTTCAATCGTCGCATATCGTGCCTGGTATATACTTAAGAAGTTGCTTTATGATGACAGAATGTGCGAACTTGCGGCTATCAGTGGCTATCTGCACGATATAGGCAATGTGATAAACAGGCATTTTCACGAGATGCATTCGGTCTTCCTGGCGGATACCACAATGAGGGATTTGGGTATGCCTATTAATGAGCGTATTGAGGTGATGATAGCCATTGGCAACCACGACGAGATAACCGGCGAGCCAGTAACTCCCATAGGTGCGGCGGTAATCATTGCGGACAAGAGCGATGTCCACCGCTCAAGAGTTAGAACCCCCCAGAATATCTACGAAGATATACACGACAGGGTTAATTATGCAGCCATTGATAGCGAACTTGAGGTATCAGAGAAGAGGGATGAGATTACATTGAAGATAGAGATAGACACAGAAATTTCAAAGGTGATGGAGTATTTTGAGATATTTACCGAGCGAATGAAGTTATGCAGGCGCGCTGCACATCGTCTGGGGATAAACTTCAGGATAAACATAAACGACATTGAAATATTGTAGATAAGAGTGGAAATGCCGGGGAGGGGACTTGAACCCCTACAGGAGAATATCCCACATGGCCCTCAACCATGCGCGTCTGCCAGTTCCGCCACCCCGGCTTGGTAATAATCTATCATAGCATAATGTCTCAGGTCAACTTTGATTTTTATAGATGTAAACAAGAAGGGCGGGCGGTTAAATTTGCCTGCCCCGGATTATAGAAACCTAACCTCTTCTATGGAGTAAACTCATCTGGTACCTTCACCTTGAATAACAAACCTCCTCTGCCCTGTGAATGAAATACTATCCATTCTCCATCGGGAGACCAGTCGGGTTCACAGTCACCATATGTATCTGAGTATTTATCCTCTACATATGTTATCTTCTCTGCATCGCCACCTAAATAAGGTATTATGTATAGTTCAGTTTTACCATAGTTGTCTGGGCTTGCATAACATACCCAAAGACCGTCGGGTGATACACATGGTGTTGTCTCGTATCTTCCTTTTGGTTCTGTGATATTCCACTTTTTTGTTCCATCAACCATCTGAGCAGATATATATGAATCCGAGGGATATGACCCCTCAACATATACAATCCACTCTCCATCGGGGGACCAGTCGGGATACCCAATCCAGTCAGCATCTGGACCGAGACGCTCAAGGTCCTCTCCATCGGGTCTCATCTTCCAGAGAGCATCTTTACCAGTTTCAGGGTCTGTTCTAACAAATGCAATCCACTCACCATCGGGCGACCAATCAGGGTGGAAGTTGGAGAAGCCCTCACCCTCAATCGGGACTTTCTCAGGAAGACCACCTTCTGAAGGCATTATATATATGTCACACAAATCGTGATATTCAGGAGTAGAAGCACTGAAGACAATCTTATCGCCTGAAGGGCTTATAGATGGTGGTGATATACCTACGAGGGACCTGTATCCCATATCAAGAACTGTTAAGTTATCACCATTTTCATCTATGGTGAATATACCATAAAAATCGTTGTGGTATAATGTACATATTCCAGAAAAACCAACTGTGTTATTGTCAAACCAGGAGGGATTTTTTCCATCTACCCCTTCTGAATAATCAAGTAAAGTTATAACCTCCGGGTAATCATTATTATCTTCTCCGCAGAAGATGAAAAGAAGTAATGGTAGAAGAATCAGAATATATGAAAAATATCTTATTGTTCTCATCTCTCAATCACCACCTTACTTATCTTATTTTAATATTAAATAATTATTATTACCTGTCAATGAATATTTTTATGTGCTTATAATTATCTATGAATTGGTAATAATGGGAGATGAGGGGAGTTGTTCATATCTATTCAAAAATGGTAAAGGGTAGTTTTGCAGTTTTACGAGCCGGGGGCAAGCAGATAGGGCAGGTTGCCCTCAATTGACTGAAATAGAGCAATAGCCACTACCACTAAAATCAGCATCAACGCCATTACAGGAACAAGAGCAAAAGCCGCCGCCCTAAGCGGACCCATCCGGTGTATTCTGGCAAATCCCCTGGAATACAATATAAGAGTATAAAAGATGGATAGAAAACCACCAATCCATGGTATGAATATTAATAGATTGGCGGCGGAACTATAACCGATTACCTTGAGTGTCCCGGTGAAACTGCCATCTCCACCGAATGGTTTTGACAACAGGTGGTATATTAAACTAAGGATGTATAAACTTGCTACTGCAATGAGAGGTGATACGAGAATGAGAGACAGGTTTATGTATGGCATTACCTTTTCTGCCAGCTCTGCACCCAGGAACAGATTGAAATAATCCGCAGAACCACCATATATCACCACCGCAATGGACCCCAGAACCTCCATTATTATGGCGAACATAACAACACTTGATACCTGCTTTCTCATCTCAATAGAGTGGAAGAAGCGTGATGGTGATAACAATACCCATCGCAATGTTCTGAGGAAGCCCAAAACACCTCCTCCGGCAAAGCACTCCTCCCACTTCTCGGGACCAAACTCCCTACCAATGCACTTCTTACATAGCACTCTGTCTCCACCCACCACAGCCCCGCACTCAGCGCAGAAGAAGGCACCGCACTCGCTACATATAGCTATTGGCTTTCTATCTCTGTGGTAAAAGCATCTTGAGTTCTCAGGTAGGTCAAATCGCATATTCTCTCCCGTCTTATAGTTTTGATATTATCACACTGGCAGGTGGTTGACAAGTAATGAAAGAGGTCGCTTCTATTTTAAGAAATTATATCCTTGAAAGGTATGATTTATATGAATTATAATTTACTGATTGTCGGGGCGTAGCGCAGTCAGGTTTAGCGCGCTTGAATGGGGTTCAAGAGGTCGGAGGTTCGAATCCTCTCGCCCCGATGTTTTATGGGTATGGGCGGAAGCAAAATACAGGTTTCACTAATAGGTGGCTCAAAGCCGCCCTTGTGGGCGATAGAGGCGGCAGAAGAGGTAGGGAAATTAATAGCCAGAAGAGGTGCTACTCTTGTATGTGGTGGTATGAGAGGGGTGATGGAGGCGGCATGCCGGGGCGCCAGAGAGGAGGGGGGTCTCACGGTGGGCATCATTCCCTACTACGAGAAGGATAAGGCAAATAAATATCTTGATGTGGTTATACCCACAGGTCTTGGACTTGCCAGGAATGCACTCGTCGCCGCCTCGGGAGATGTGGTCATTGCTATTGATGGTGTGTGGGGGACACTGTCGGAGATTGCACTCGCAAAGAACCTGGGCAAGGGGATAGTGGTGCTGGGCGCGGAGTGGGAACTGTCGGGCGTTGAATATGCAGATACGCCTGAGGAGGCGGTTGATACCGCTTTCAGAATGATAGAGGAATAAAAGGTGGCTGATGAGAGACATTATAGTCGGGCGCATATATATGTGGAGGGCTATGTTCAGGGAGTGGGCTTCCGCTACTTTGTGGTGAGAGAGGCAGGCAGGTTGAATATCACCGGTTGGGTGAGAAATCTCTATGATGGTCGTGTGGAGATAGTAGCAGAGGGTGAGGAGGACGATATTGATAGTTTCATCGGTGTGGTGAGGAGGGGTCCGCCCGCTGCAAGAGTTGATGATGTGAAAGTGGAGAAGGTTAGTATTGATAGACCTGAACATAATAGGTTCAATATTGAATACTCAGGGTTTTAAGTAGATAAGTATAAGTTGTGTGATTGGGATGGCTGAAAAGAAAAAGAAGAAGAAGAAGACCAGAAAGAGAGAAGGGGAGAGAAATTTAGAGGAAGAGAGTCAGGTTGAGGAAGAAGAGAAGAGAGGGGAAGAAGAGCAAATAGAAATTGATGATGAGGTCATAGATGAGAAAGCCGACCGGATTGACGATGATAGAGATACTCAGGCACTCTCGCTCTACTTCAAGGAGATATCAAAGATACCACTTCTCTCACCTGATGATGTAGTGGTCCTGGCGAGGAAGGCGAGAAAGGGTGATGAAGAGGCAAAGAAAGCTCTTATTCTCTCCAACCTTAGATTGGTGGTAAAGATTGCTAAGAACTACATAGGCAAGGGGCTTTCTTTTATTGACCTGATAGAGGAAGGCAACATAGGTCTAATAAAAGCAATTGAGAAGTATGATTACCGCAAGGGATTTAGGATATCCACCTATGCTTCGTGGTGGATAAGGCAGGCGATAAGCAGAGCCATTGCCAACAAGAGCAGGACAATACGCCTGCCCGTTCACATAGTTGACCTGATAAACCGATATTTTCGCATCAGGCGGGAGTTAACCGTAGAGGATGGCTCTCCACCCTCCATTGAGAAGATTGCGAGGGTGATGAAGATAGACAAAGATAAGCTGGAGAGAATTATAAAGGCGTCTCAGTTTACCAGAAGCATTGATATGCAGATAGGCGACGAAGAGGGCACACTATCTGACATCGTTAAGGATGAATCATCGGAGTTGCCATCGGAGGTTGTATTCAATGTATTAAGGCGTGAATATGTTGATGAGCTACTTGAGAACCTGACATCTAAGGAGAGGGAGGTATTGAGACACCGCTTTGGTCTGACTGGTGATAAGCCCAAGACCCTGAGAGAGACAGGAAGAATAATGAACATTACACGAGAGCGGGTTCGTCAGATAGAGATAAGGGCATTGAAGAAATTGAGGGAGATAGTTCTGGGAGCGGTGAAACCGATGGAATGGCTATGAATAACAAAGCAGTATTATGATAATATCTTATACTGTTCATAGTATATAACAACTGAACTTTTGGAAGGAGAACTGATGAGAAGGGATTATAAGAGCATTATTAGGGAGATACCTGACTTCCCCAAACCGGGGATTAACTTCAAGGATGTAACACCACTTCTGACCGATAAGGATGTTTTCCACGACCTCATAGACGACCTGTCTGATGAGGTCAATGACTGGGACTTCTCCAAGATAGCGGTGATTGAGTCCCGTGGTTTTCTGTTCGGCGCTGCGCTCGCCTATAAACTGCATAAGGGTATAATCATCACCAGGAAGAAGGGGAAGCTACCACATCGTGTTTTGAGAGCAGAGTATGAACTTGAGTATGGGACTGACTGCGTGGAGATACACACAGATTCTTTGGACAAAGGTGAGAGGGTATTAATCTTTGACGACCTGATAGCAACTGGTGGAACTGCAGAGGCGACGGGAAGATTGGTTGAGCAGTGTGGAGGTGAGGTAGCAGGGTATTTGTTCATCATTGACCTCGCCTTTTTGAATGGTGTAGAGAAGATTAAGAGATACCCCGTTAGAACCCTGGTTGCGTTCAATGCTTGATTATTGTATATTAAATTCTCAGGTAGCGCCTGTAGCTCAGTAAGGACAGAGCAGAGGATTCCTAATCCTCGTGTCGCAGGTTCAAATCCTGCCAGGCGCAGTTTTTAATATTAAATAGAGCATATGTCTTGTAGATATAATTAAAAAAGGCGGGATAATATTTCCCGCCCGTATTTTTTTAACAATATCTATTAATACATATCGCCGTATCCGCCGCCGGGTGGCATCGGTGGTGTCTTCTCCTCCTCCGGTATCTCCGTTACTAGTGCCTCGGTGGTCAACATCAGTGATGAGACGCTTGCTGCATTCTGGATGGCGAACCTGCACACCTTGACCGGGTCTATGATGCCTGCCTCAAACATATCAATATACTCGCTTTTATTAGCATCAAAGCCCTTATTGGTCTCCATCTCCTTGACCTTCTCAACCACTATTGAGCCCTCAAATCCAGAGTTTATGGCTATCTGGCGGAGTGGTTCCTCCAGCGCCTTTGCCACGATGTCCCTGCCAATTACTTCGTCGCCGGTGAGCTTCATGGATTTGACCTTGGGAATAGCCCTTATGAATACCACACCACCGCCTGGAACTATGCCCTCTTCTACCGCCGCTTTGGTGGCGTTTAGGGCATCCTCTACTCTTGCCTTCTTCTCTTTCATCTCGGTCTCGGTCGCAGCGCCTACATGTATTACCGCTACACCACCGGAGAGTTTTGCTCTTCTCTCCTCTAACTTCTCTCTATCATAATCGGAGGTTGTCGTCTCAATCTGCTTTGTTATCTGGTCAATGCGACCCTTTATCGCACTCTCGTCACCTGCACCCTCAACGATTGTTGTATCATCCTTATCTATGATTACCTTCTTCGCCCTTCCAAGGTCTTCAATGGTGACATTCTCCAGTTTAATGCCTAAGTCCTCAGTTATAGCCCTTCCACCAGTGAGAACCGCAATATCCTCAAGCATCGCCTTTCTTCTCTCGCCGAAGCCGGGTGCCTTTACCGCAGCGCATTTGAGAGTTCCGCGAATCTTGTTGAGAACCAGCGTGGCAAGCGCCGCACCTTCTACATCCTCAGCGATTATGAGTATTGGAGAACCTAACTGGGCTATTTTCTCCAAGAGTGGTCTTAAGTCCTCTACCGCTGATATCTTCTTCTCATAAATAAGTATGTATGCATCTTCTAATTCACACTTCATATTCTCTGGGTTTGTTATGAAGTATGGTGAGAGATAACCACGGTCAAACTGCATACCCTCAACGGTCTCCATCTTTGTCTCCATACCCTTGGCTTCCTCAACCGTGATTACGCCAACCTTACCTGCCGCTTCCATTGCTTCGGCGATAATCTTGCCTACTTCGGGGTCATTGTTTGCGGAGATAGTGCCTACCTGCTCTATCTCCTTGCTATCTTCTACTGTCTTCTTAATCTTATTTATCTCATCCACTACTACATCCACGGCTTTCTGGATTCCCCTCTTTACAGCCATAGGATTGGCACCTGAGGTAACCGCCTTCAAGCCCTCAAGGAATATCGCCTCTGCAAGGACGGTCGCAGTGGTTGTTCCATCGCCTGCTACATCACTGGTCTTGCTGGCGACCTCCTTGACCATCTGAGCGCCCATGTTCTCGTATGGTTCCTCTAACTCAATATCCTTTGCCACGGTTACACCGTCTTTAGTGATAACCGGTGAACCGAACTTCTTGTCCAAGACCACATTTCTTCCCTTTGGACCAAGGGTTACCTTGACCGCCTTGGAAAGGATTTCAACTCCCTTGCGGAGTTTTGACCTTGCCTCTTCATCAAATACTAACTGCTTAGCCATCTTTCATCACCTCTTTTGAGTTAACTCTGTATTATTGCCAGTATATCGTCCTCGCGCATAATGAGGTATTCGGTGTCATCAATGGTAACTTCGCTTCCGGAGTATTTCCCGAAGATTACCTTGTCACCAACCTTAACCTCTAACTCTATGCGGTTGCCCGCCTCATCAACTCTTCCAGAACCTACCGCTACTACCTCACCCTTCTGGGGCTTCTCCTTTGCGGTATCGGGAAGGATTATCTTGCCCTCACCAACATCTTCCTCTTCAATTCTTTTTATAAGTATTCTGTCTGCCAGTGGTTTTACATTAAGTGCCATACATTCAACCTCCTTAACATTTATGAGTTATATAAATAGATACTATTTATTACTAATATAACGCAAAAATAATGCCAAATTATATTTTCTTTGACTAATTTTTTGGCAAGAGAATTATAAAGTGTCCCAACCTCGCCATACCATATCTGTCTCCTGTGAGTTTTAATACCCTTCTAGCTTCATCCCTCCACGGTCTGTTATTGATGTATGAGGCGCGCAGTATCAAATACAATCCCTCTTTCTCTACCATGGTCTCATAAAGTGCATTCTCATTCAGCAACGCAGTGGTCTCAGTATAATCGCCCCTTATTCCTATGTTATAGGCAACATCACCCGGCAGTATCAATAATCTTCCCCCTCTTTTAAGTGCATCTGCTATTCCACACACATCTCTGAATCCCCTTTCACCGTAGTTGTATCTGATGCTGTAGTCAGCATCTGCCATAAAAAGCGCCTGAGGAACCATAAAGGATATTCCAACGACGATGGTTGCTACTATAAACAACCGCCTCTTCAGAATGAGAAAGTATGTGGGGACGAGAAGGGGAAGCATCATAGAAAGCGATTGAAAGATGAGACCATCTCGTATCTCGCCTATGCTTTTATATCCGATGGTCATATCCTCAAATGCGGTGTGCGGTAGGAGAAGATAATCACCGATGATTGTTGAACAGGCGAGAGAGATAGCAACTCCTATGAGTATGATACCCCACTCCTTCTTGCGTACACCGATTGCTTCTTCTGAGGCAATATAGGCGAGTGCCGGGACAATAAGTGGTATTGCCACCAGGTGATACTTTGGGAAGCCATAACCAGCCCCACCGATGAAGAGATATACAATGATGATGATAAGACCGAGGAGGGTAGATGACAACAGTGCGGGGTGGAGTCGTTTTAAGCGAAAAAACCAGATAGATATGTAAGATATGAACAGGTATGGTATAAACCACAGGGTGATAAGGGTGAGCCGCTTGAAGATTGTTGCAGGCGAGAATTGCGGTCTCATTTTCCATAGCAATGTTTCCATACCCTGACTTGATGATGGGTATGTGTAGGAGAAATATATTGTGACCGCAATTCCAAGCCCGATAAGCGTTGCCAGAAGTGGTTTGAAAGTGAACCTGTGTCTGAATATATGTGGTAGAAAGATAGCGAATGGTATGAGTGCGAGGGTGGTAGTTAACTTGGTTGAACCACATAGAGCGATTATGACTATGGAGATAATAAATAACCACAGGTTATCTTTCATTGTTAATTTGAGTAGAGAGAGTGCTGATAAGACAAGCATAAGGGGCAGGAGGGCGGTGTCAATATCAATTAAGCCCACTCCTGAAAGCGATATGGGTGTGAGCAGAAGAAGGGCGGAACCGGTGAGGTAGTAGTAGTTGTTTGGTTTCATACCAGTGAGTTTCGGTATGAGGAGTGCTATTATGGTAGTGGCGAGATATATTACCACTCCAGCAAGCCGATAGCCGATGATGCCACCTGACCTCAAGATGGAGAGAAAGAAGGGGTATAGCCAGGGATGTGTAGTATAGAGAGCAGATTTACCGTGGAAGTGGCAGAGGGGCTTTCCTGAGAGGTGGATATTTTCTGACATCTCGGCGAACTGGGTTTCATCTGCAATTGGTGGGTCTTCAAGTCGCTTTGCCTGGAGATATAAAAAAAGTGAGATTACCAAAAGGACTATAATTATTGGAATTACTCTGTTCATATTCTAACCTGAAGGTTATTTTAATATATAAACACCAGAACTCTGTGATATTATTGTTAAAAATATAACTTTTGTTGACAAGGAGGTAGTGGCTATATGGCAAAACCATACAAGCATGCTACTTTAATCTGTCTTATATTGAGCATTCTGGCGGTGATTGGAATTGTTATTGGAGTCATGGTAGAAAATCCACTGCCGGTAATATTCTTATTGTTTCCGACCGTAATCTATGAGGTGTATAGGACGGAGGGTGCGTCAACGAAGTGGGCATCCTGGGTATTGCTTATAGTTCTTATCGCTGAGGTGGTATTCATTATCTCTGGTATCGGTTTTGATATAGCAGGGTATCTTGGTGAGGAGACCCTTAATGTTTCTGGTTATGATGTTCCACTTGGTGATATTAAGGTGGTGGCACCTGCACTGATGGCGGTTCTATCGGTGATATTATTTATGAGGACGCGCGGGGTTTATACTAAGTGGCTGGCGGTGATAATATTCATCACCGCATTCGTTATCGTCTATACCCTTGACCCTACAATTTACAATAGGATGCTCGGAATTGCAGTTGAAGAGGCGGTTTATGAGATACAATGATGAAGATGATATATTTATTAAAGATTGAGCATAAATCAAGTGGAGGTTTGTGGTAGTGAATGAGGTAGATAATATTCCTTTTGGTGAGAATAGACCATGTTTCATCGTGGCGGAGGCGGGTTCAAATCACAATAATGATATAGATATCGCATACAAACTGATAGATTCAGCGAAGGATGCCGGTGCGGATGCCGTCAAGTTCCAGATATTCAAAGCAGACCTTCTATACTCAAAGAAGACACCACACCACAGTTTGTATAACAAAGACCCATATAATCTCATAAAGGATATTGAACTTCCGAGGGAGTGGATTACGAAGTTAAAGGAGTATGCGGATAAGAGAGGTATTGTTTTCTTCGCTAGTCCGTTTGATTTTGAGGCGGTAGATATGCTCTACTCTGCGGGCGTTGAAATATTCAAGATTGCCTCATTTGAGATAGTGGACCTTGAACTGATAGAGTATGTTGCTGGAAAAGGTAAGCCAGTTATAATCTCCACCGGACTTGCCAATATGAGCGAGATTGAGGATGCAGTAGCCACAGCGAGAATGGTAGGGCTTTCCAGTGAGAAGATATGTCTTCTTCAGTGTGCATCTGCCTATCCAGCGAGCCCGGATATAATGAACCTTAGGTCAATGGAGACCATGAGAAAGGCATTCGGGGTTACCACCGGCTTGAGCGACCACACGCCTGGAATTCATATTCCAGTTGCCGCGGTGGCGATGGGGGCGAGGGTTATTGAGAAGCACTTTACACTTAATAGAAAGATGGATGGACCAGACCACGCTTTCGCAATTGAACCAGACGAGCTTAAAGCAATGGTGAAAAATATAAGGGATGTGGAGAAGGCGATTGGGGACGGAATAAAGAGGGGACCAAGCCCTGAGGAGATGGAGAACTACGAGAAGGCGAGGAGGTCTATTCACGCAAGGGTTCACATTCCAATGGGGACTGTAATAACGAGGGATATGCTTGTGGTGAAGAGACCGGGTTATGGCATAGAGCCGAAATTCATTGGGATTGTTGTAGGAAGAAAGGCGAAGGTAGATATTGAGGAGGACGCTTGGATAGAGTGGGAGATGATATAGGATTAAGGAGAGCAACTTCTGATGACTCACGGAAGGTGTGGGAGTGGAGGAACAGTGAGGAGGTGAGAAGCGTCTCATTCTCGGAGAGTGTTATTCCGTGGGAGGTGCATGAGAGGTGGTTTTCTGAGCGCCTTGCTGATAAGAACACATATATCTATATCGCATATATTAAAGGCAATGATAGAATATTTGACATAGGTGTTATCAGGTTTGAGGTGAAGGGAGATAATAGCGGCGAGGTGAGCGTATTTCTAGCACCTGAGTATATCGGGAGGGGCTATGGGAGCAGGATAATAAGAGAGGGGACGGAGAGATTTGTTAGTGAAAGCGGTGTAAGGCGGGTGTTAGCGCTTATTAGGGAGAAGAACATCGCGTCTGCTCGCTCATTTGAGAAGGCGGGGTATAGATATAGCGGGAGAACAGGAGATGGGGATGTGCTGATATATGAGTGGTGGATATAATAGGACAATACAAATATAGTTCCTTTGTAATAAGTAAATATAAAACATTTAATTTATTTTAATAAACCCCTTTGCCTACAATTAGCTCATGTTTAATATAGCTATTTTATTTATTACCCGTCTTTTTTCCTATTATACTAAAATATAATTATGCGACAGAAGTTAATAATTATTCTTATATCACTTTCCTTACTGCCTTTTGTAATCGCAATGGAGGAAGAGGATTCAGAATCGGTTCCCGTTTATCGTCTTGATATGTTGTTAACCACAACCTCTGATTGGACTGATGTTTATTTCACCAACATTGATGTATATGGGGAGGAGATAATCTCGGTTGAACCGGAGGAGATGGAGGGGACATTGAGGGTAGGGTTTTTCAGTGTCAGTAAAAATGCTTATGATGGTTCTCCTGTGGAGGTTCTTTATAGAGTATCTATACCCTGTAGATACCGCTCTACAACGAATATTGAGGTAAAGATTCTAAAAGGCGATATTGGAAGAACCACCATTGAGTTCAGAAGACCCGGTAGTGATAAGGTTCTTGCATATATAGAAAATAGTATGAATGTCAAAGGCGACCCTGAGAATAAGGTGTCTGGGTATGTTGATATGTCAATACTTCAAGGTGGAAAGCGTAAGAACATTTGCATTTCCAAGAGAGAATACCCCCCGCTTGTGCTGGCGTTCTATTACCCATGGTATGGTAGTCCACAGGGGGAGCATAAGAGGTGGGTCCACTGGGACCCTAATAAAAAGGGTATGGCATCGGCGAATACGCCCCTACTTGGTTACTATGATTCTTACTCTAAAGAGGTGATAAAAAAGCACACGGAGTGGGCGAAGGATGCGGGTATAGATGGTTTTATTGTCTCTTTCTGGGGTATTGCTCATGATGATGAAGTGATGAAGAAGATACTTGAGGTAGCAGAGGAGGAGGATTTTCTCGTCTCAATATATTATGAACCAGATAGGAATATTAAAGAGATAAAGGCGGATTTGAAGTATATATTTGAGAATTACTGTAAAAGTGAGCAGTTTGTTAAGATAGACGGTTTACCACTTATATTCTTTTACAACAGGTGTATTGTGTCTATGAATCTTACCCAGTGGGAGAGATTGTTCAGCGACCTTAGGAGGGAGGGGATAAGGTTTTTCTCCATCGTTGACGATTTGTCCGGTTCTTTGCTTAATGCATTTGATGGGGTGCATCGTTATAACCCTGTGAAGCTTGGTATGGACAGAATCGGCTGGATATACCATAGAGCCCGCCTCTTCACCTCGGTGAATGGCAAGGTATTCTGTGCCACTGTGCTTCCCGGCTATGATGACCGTAATATAAGAAAGAAGGGCTTTTATATATCAAGGGATTATGGCAGGTTTTACAGAGCATTCTGGGAGATGGCGCTTGGTTCTGACCCCGATATTATCTTAATTACATCCTTCAATGAGTGGCATGAGGGGACTGAGATAGAGCCAAGTGTGGAGTATGGTGATAAGTATATAAAGATGACCTCATATTACAGTGAGAAGTTCAAAAAGATTGTCCATTAATATTTGATATAAGATGTATATTGTTTTATCTCTCCACCACCTCATCCCTTATTGATATACCGAATGGGTCAAAGAAGCCCTCTATCTTATTCAATCTCTCCATGCAGTTCTGGTCTATGATATGCACAGAATCCAAGCCCTTATCTGAGACCCAGGTAGTATCATCGTATGAGCTTATCTGTATGTAGTCAATTGAGCCAAAGCCATTGATAGAGGCAATCTCCACATCGGCAATATCTACATTACCTATGGCATCTCCATCGAGCAGTCGCAGTGTATCTCCATCGCCTGCCCAGAGTCGTCTGGAGGTAGTGTTGAACCATATAGCAGATATTTCTTCAAAACCTGATATAGTTGATGTCGTCTCGCCGGCATCATTGAAGTGTTTTATCTCATTGGTGTCTTCCAGGGAGACGAATATGCCGCCTTCTCCGTCCGGTGTAATAATGCCCACTCCTGGCGCATCTATGGTCAATAATGCCACCTCGTTTATATTTCTATTTCCATTGAGGTCCTTGAGGATGAGATATACTTTATTTACTCTCTCATCAGCGACCCAGCAATTGCCGTTTTCATCCAGGCAACAGAAGAAGGGGAAGCCCATATTGGTTGCTCTTCCCAGTTCATTGCCGTTGACATCCAGCTTGACCACATAGCCGTCATCGCGGACACAACCCCAGCAGGAGCCGTCGGACGAATCGCAGACAACCCAGTTTACCCTGGTGTATTGGTAAAATTCACTGGTGAAGATTACATCGCCATTTTCTTTTATCTTTAGTATTCTGCCATTGTATCTGTCGGCAATCCAGGCGCTACTATCATGCTTATCTACGGAGACGCTTCTGGGGTCATCCAGTGTTTCATACAGCCCGCCGAGTTCTTCAGAGCCGTCTATAGAGAAGCGCCTTACAGCATTATTATATTCATCGGCAATCCAGACGCACATCTCGGTGGGTGGTTGTTCATTACCTGTATCATCACCACAGTTGATGACAATTAGGATTGGTAAGGAGAGGATAATTAGAAAGGAAGATATAAGAATGGTTTTTTTCATATTATTCACCTCGGATATGGGGATATTACCATATAAATATTTTTATATTTAGGTTTTTGAGGGCGTATAATGATTTTATATAATCATCATCGCATCCCCATAACTGAAAAACCTATAGCCCTCTTCAATTGCTATTCTGTATATCTCTTTCAACCTATCAAGCCCAACATACGCAGAGACCATCGCCATCAAACTTGACCTCGGCAGATGAAAGTTGGTGATGAGTGCGTCTGTGACCTTAAATTTGAAACCAGGGTATATGAACAGGTCAGCAGTGCTCCAACCGTATTTCACCTTACCTGACTTGTAGTATGAGTCCTCCAACGCTCTCACTACCGTTGTTCCACATGCCACTATTCTTCTGCCTGTAGCAATACCTTTGTTTATATCAGTTGCTGTCTTTCTTGGTATAAAATAATCCTCCTGCTCCATCCTGTGATTTCTTATATTATCTGTTGTTATCGGCTTGAAGGTTCCATAGCCAACTCTCAGTGTTATAGTTTTGACACTCACGCCGTTCTTCATAAGTTCATTGATGAGAGATTCGGTGAAGTGAAGACCTGCTGTTGGTGCTGCAATCGCACAGAGATTTTTAGCAAAGACCGTCTGATAGTATTCATCGTCATTGAAGTCGCTCTCAATTCCCTTTCGCTTTATATAGGGCGGTAGAGGAATTTCTCCTATATCTTCCAGTATCCTAAGTAGGTCGCCGTCATAATTTAACTCTAATAACCTCTCACCGCCCTCAAGGACTGCTATAACCCTCGCACATAAAACTCCACTCTCGTGTTTGAGTTCTGTCCCAATCTTCAACCTCTTTGCGGGTCTGGTGAGAGAAATCCATCTATTCTCGTCAATCTGTCTGAGAAGGAGAACCTCAATCTCTGCCCCTGTCTCTGCCTTTCTAAAAAACAACCTTGCCTTGATGACCTTTGCATCATTTAGCACGAGGATATCACCTTCTCTTAGGTATCTCACTATGTCGTGGAATATGTGGTGCGATATTTCTCCGTCTGTTCTATTATACACAAGTAACCTGCACTCGTCCCTCTTCTCAGAGGGTCTCTGGGCAATCAACGCCTCTGGCAGTTCATAATCCAGTTCCTCAAGCGATATATTCTCACCCTCATTCATAACTATTTCTTCTTCCTGTATCTCTCCTCCTCACTGAATACACAACCACAGTACCCCTGCATATAAAGACCCATATCTCTCGCCATCTGGTGTCCCTCTTCATAGTGCTCTCTCATATCCTGGCACAAGAAACCCACACCTGCTCTTATTCCCTCCTCCCTTCCTGTATCGCATATAAGTGATATGTCCTGGTAGGGTGAGATAAGTAGCGTTGTGGTGAACAGGTCAATACCAGCCTCTCTTGCAATGTCTGCAGACCTTGATAATCTGAGGCGATAACAACCCTCACATCTATTATCTCCCCATTCAACTGCGTTGAAGTAGAGTTTGAGGTCATAGGTGTTATCAATAATTGATTCATTTTCACCTACCACTTCCTTAAATGCGTTCAGTCGCCTCTTGAATTCACGATAGGGGTGGATGTTCGGATTATACCAGAAGGGTATTATATGGTATTTCTCTCTTAATGCTAATTGTGCGGATAAGAGACAGGGACCGCAACAGGTGTGAAGAAGTAGTTTTTTCATGGCATATTGAAGTAAGGTCAACCTTTAATAAATGGTTGGATAACTATATCTTTTCCATCTCCTCAAGTAGTTCTCTCGCCTTTGCATTATCAGGGTCAACATTCAGAATATATCTATAGAGTTTTGATGCTGCGTTGTAGTTCTTATATGCAATCATACATTCGGCGAGCTTGAATACTGCCTGAATGTTCTTTGGTGTGTATCTCAGAGTTTCTCTGAAGGTGTTTGCAGCCATCCTAATGTCATCCTCATAACGATTTCTTAAGAAATACGCCATACCAATCATATTGTTGATGGTAATATAATAATCACAGTATCTTTTAATCTCCTCTTCTGTGAACGAGCGTAAAAGTGAAACCCCATATTTGATTATACTATCAAGTCGCATAATCTTTAACATCTGGTCTTCCTCATTCCTGAGGTAGTATCTGAATACAAGTGGATATAACCACAGGTGGGTCTTGGCTGGTGTTATCCTCTGGAACGCCTGCTCAAGGTTACCCAGTATTTCTTCCTTCATCCCCTCTGGTAAAAAATCAAACACCTCGTGGTCCCAGTATGCTGCAAGTTCATAAAGAGGAATATCCTGGATTATGCCTTCCAGCGTGGATGTATCTTCCTGAACCAATCTTATAGGCAGATTGGGTTTCATTCTGATAACCTTTGTTGCGTGTTCCGAGAGAAATATCTTAGAAAGCTTGCCATTGTTTGCCAGCATTGCGATGGTTCTTGACCTGTTAACGGGTTGACCCTCAATTCGTGGCGTCAAATCGCCCATCTCATGTCTCCAGGTTCTCACACCGAGAATGACCATACCCGAATCAATTCCCATATTAAGGTCAAGTAGTGGTCTATCCTCCTTCATATTCTTCATATTGGTTTGAGAGGTGAACCAGGCAAGCTGTATCTTCATAGCGATGAGTAAGATGTTTGACATATCATAGGTGATATTTCCAGAGTAGAGATATATGTGGAATGAATCACCGTAGATATTCCAATCATAGTCCTTTCCAACTGCAATGTCCGTCCCCCTTCTCGCCTTCTTAGCTCTCTTTGAATACTTATATTCCTCAAGGTGTTTTGTTATAATATTGAAGGTAAGTTGCTGGAATTCTTCAAGCAATTTGCAGTAGTTGTCAAGGTCTCTAAGCTCTCCTACCGCTGTTGAATGTTCAAGGTTTCCGAACAGAGTTACGGCTTCAATCTCTCTATCTTTTATCCCCTCGTTCATCTTGGATTAAATCTCTCCACTCTTTCTCTTCTCCCTTATAAAGTCCTTCAGTAGTTCTAGCTTTTTGCTCATATCCTCTGTGAACTTTTCCTCCAGTTTCTTCAGTGACTCTGCAAGCTTCTTTAAGCCCGCGCCGTAGGTTGTTAGGAACCGGTCTTCTATATCCTTCAGCGATTTATTGAGCTTTTTGTTAAGACGCTCCTCAACGCCCTCTCTCTTTGAGATAATCAATTCAATGTCGGAGAGGCGGTCGTTTGCGTCCTTCTCAACCACTTTCAACTCTTTTACCAGTGTCTCGTTTCTCTTTCTGAGAAGCATCAGTTCGTCACCTACCCATGACTTGAACTCTCCATCTATAAATTCCTTTATCGCCTCAATGTTTCTTGCATTCTTCTTCGCCAGAGCAGAACCATTGGATGTTATGTTATCTACCATCTTTGCCATCTTGGAGATATTGGCATTGAGTTCCTTGGTGGTGAATAGTATGTCCTCAAGTTGAACCTCAATATCCTGAATTCTCTTCCATATTTTGCCTTTGTGTATAAATATTAAAATCAATGCTATAATTGCTATTAGACCTGACACAACGCTAACTGTAAAAGCGATATTGACCATACTTACTTCCATATATCTCAACTCCCTATAGGTTATTGACCTTATGAATTATAAAATAATACTCTGTGGCGTTGAAAGGTAAATTATTCTATCAACTTAAACCGCATAAAAATGGTTTAGACCTTAAATTCACTTAACCTGTCAATTATTATATGAGATATCGTTTCAATGCTTTGTGTGGCATCAATTACAATAATCCTGTCTTTGTCTTCTTCTGCCAGTCGTAGGAATCCACTTCTTACTCTCTTAAGGAATTCAAGCCCTCTTGATTCAATCTTATCAAATTCCGAAAGTCGGGAGAGACCATCCTCTGGCGAGATATCAAGAAGAAATGTGATATCTGGTTTAAGACCTGATGATGCAAGTGAGCACGCCTGTTTCACCATCTCAATGTCAATACCCAGACCGTATCCCTGATAGGCAATTGTTGAGTCGGTGAATCGGTCAAGGATAACAAGATACCCATCAGCAAGGGCTGGTTTCAACTCTTTATGAACTAAGGCGCTTCTTGCTGAAAGGTATAAAAACAGTTCTGATACGGGGTCAATATCTATATGGTTATCATTAAGGAGCAGTTCCCTTACCTTCTCGCCTAATGCTGTGCTTCCCGGCTCTCTGAAATACCTGTGAGTTATGTTATGTTCTATAAGCCAGTTGACGAGTAGCTCTATCTGTGTTGTCTTACCTGCGCCTTCTATGCCCTCAAAGGTTATCAAGACCCCTTCAGGCATCTATCCCTCTTTCTTCTCCTCGGCTTTCTTTTCGTCCTTATGACCATACTTCTTGATGTAGTTTTCTACCTCCTGCCTGGCGATGCTGTCTATAATCTGCTTTGGCGGGGACTTCATAAAGTATGAGGATGGTGCAATCATTGCGCCTTTTAGACCTTTGTCCTTTGCGAGTTTCGCACAGCGGACGCAGTCAATGACCACGCCAGCGGAGTTTGGCGAATCCCAGACCTCAAGCTTTAACTCAACATTGAGGGGAACATCGCCGAATGTCTGACCCTCCAGGCGAATGTATGCCCACTTCCTGTCTTTCAACCAGGCAACATAGTCAGAGGGACCGATGTGAATATCATCCTCATCTATCTTATATGGAAGAATTGATGTCACAGCACTGGTTTTAGATATCCTCTTTGATTCCAATCGCTCCCTCTCCAGCATGTTGAGAAAGTCGGTGTTTCCACCCACATTAAGCTGGAATGTTCTATTAATCTTAACACCACGGTCGTTGAACAATGTAGCAAGGACACGATGGACGATTGTTGCTCCAACCTGCGACTTTATGTCATCGCCTATCACTGGCAAGCCACGCTCCTCAAATCTGCCCTGCCAATATTTCTCCCTAGCGATAAACACAGGGATGCAGTTTACGAAGGCACAACCGGCGTCAAGGACCTGCTCCACATACCATTTTGTCGCCTCCTCGCTACCAACAGGCAAGTAGTTGACCACCACATCGGTATTGGTATCTTTCAGGACTTGAACGATGTTGGCTGTGGGTCCCGGTGCCTTCTCAATTATCTTTGATAGATACTTGCCCAGACCGTCATGTGTCATACCCCTAACTACCTCAACATTCATCTTTGGAACATCGGTGAACTTATATGTATTGTTGGGCTTTATGAATATCGCTTCTGACAGGTCTTTACCAACCTTGTTCTTGTCAATGTCTATAGCAGCAGAGAACTCAATGTCGTTGATATGGTAGCCTCCGAGATTGACATGCATGATGCCGGGGATTGAGTCCGTCTCTTTTGCGTTTCTGTAATAATATACACCCTGCACTAAAGATGATGCACAGTTCCCCACCCCGATTATCGCGACTCTAACCTTAGGCATATACTAAACCTCCTGAACACACATCAAAATATAATGTTTTATGAAAAATGTTCTATAATCCCTTTTTAGCATTCTATCTTACCAATAAATACTTTATAGGTCAATTGATACTTTTTATT
>QMNJ01000008.1 GCA_003647715.1 Candidatus Coatesiibacteriota bacterium | reverse complement strand
GGTCGTGGGTAGATGACATTGAGTTAAGGAACAACAATGGTAATCTTATTGATACCACAGACATCTCTTACAATTTCATACACCTTGAATACTCATTTCTCATCGCTGAGAAAGTATCCCTGGGCGGTGGATTCAATTACATATTTAGATATTTTGGTGATGAGAAGGATGAGGAGATGATACCAAACATTGGATTGCTCACCTTCCCCGCGTCCTCCCCGCTTGAGAGAGGTTGTTTTTTACCCTCATTTGGCTTTTCTATGTGCATTTCAAAGCCATATAAATTGCGATTGGGTATGGCATTTGATTTCCAGTTTTCAAAATTCAGAAAAATGGCTATCCTCGGTGACATTCTCATAACGAAGGATTTTCTTAAGCCCTATATTGGTCTGGAGGTGAAACCACATTCCGCGGTTTCCATCAGAGGCGGTTTAATGGATAAACAACCAATAATAGGATTTGGTTACTCCTTGATGCAATACGACATAAGTTACGCATTCGCAATGAGGGAGAGTGGACAAACTCACCTTTTTGATGTCACATTCTATATAAGTGCAGACAGATATAAAAAGGAGAAGATGCAGGAGCGTTATGAAAGGTGGACTAGGGAGGGTAGATACCATATGAGCATTGGGAGGTTTGACCTGGCTATAGAGTGCTTTCTAAATGCCCTTGACATAAAACCTGAAAGTAAAGAGGCGATTGCTCTATTAAATACTGCTAAGGTTGAAGAATACATAAAGAATGGTCGTGATTACTACAGTAATGGTGATTATGAAAAAGCACTCAAGAGTTTCAATGATGCCCTATCAATGGACCCGGATAACAGTCGTGCGAAGGGTTATATCACCACTATAGAAGAAGCAATAAAAAAGAGAGCAGAGGAAGAACGAAAGAGAAAGGAAATACAGGAGTTAGTTGACAAGGGAAGAAAACATTTAGAAATTGGCAACTACTACCAAGCACTGAGATACTATAAAGAAGCACAGAGGTTGGACCCTTCTAAACACGAAATAAGCCAGATGATAAGCTATATTAATGGACTTATTGCAGAGATGGAGAAACCGCCGGAGATAACCGCAGAGATAAAAGAGCACTACACCAGGGGTATAGAGAACTACAACGCTGGCAATATGTTAGGAGCGATAAGGGAACTTGAGATTGTAATGGGTAAATATGGTGATTACAAAGACACATCTGAAGTGCTGATACAATCTTATTATTATTACGGTATTGAGAGATATGGAACAGGTGATTTGGAGGGCGCCATATCATACTGGAAGATGATTCTCAAAATTGACCCGGATAATCCAAGTGCTCTTGGTTTAATAGATAGGGCGGAGAAAGAGTTAAAAGGTCTCAATGAATGAAAAATATTTTTAAGAGATGGTTTTCTTTTAGGATGGAGACCGCTGCTCTCTTCTCACTGAGTGTTATAATCTCTGCAATTATTCTCGGCACCTATACCCTTCAGAACACAAAGGCAATCCTCAAGAAAGAGTTCACTATGCGGACACTGGCTCAAACCAGGGGTGTGGCTGCAACAGCAGCCGGAGCAATTCTTCTCCCTAAATCTGAATCAATACTAACACTATACCCCCTATGTATTGATGTGATGGAAAATAACCCAGATTGCAAGGATGTTATAATAATAGACAGAAATGGGATAATAAGGGGTTCACTGATAGCAACTGAACTGAACAAGGAGTTTAAGGCGTTTGAGAACATAAAGAAGGTAGATGAGGATGTTAAATTAAACGAAGGCGAGACCATTGGCACTATAGAAAACGACCTAATTGTGATAACACCAATTGTGAAGAGTGGAATAACTGTTGGACAGGTCAGAGCGACATACTCCACATCATCACTCAAGGAGACCATAACGAGCGTAAGGAACACAATTTTAATTCTCGCCTCAATTGCAGTTATCATAGGGTTATTGTCCTCATTCTCCCTTTCACAGAGGATTGTTTCTCCGATAATGAAGGTGGTAAGAGCGGCAAAGGAATTAGGTAGCGGAAACCTTGAAGCAAGGGTTGACATAAAGTCAAAGAACGAACTCGGGACCCTGGCAAGGTCGTTCAATGAGATGGCAATCCAACTGCACCTGGCGCAGAAGGAGCTATTAGAGAGGGAGTTGATTAAGAAGGAGTTTGAGGTTGCCAGGGATATACAACAGAGCTTACTACCACAAAAATTTCCACAACTCGCTGGACTTGAGATATATGGAATATGCAAAAGTGCATACACTGTGGGGGGCGACTTCTTTGATGTTATGGAACTTGGAGCGGGTCATCTGGGAATAATAATTGTGGATATATCGGGGAAGGGGATAAGTGGTCTATTAGCAGTTACCTTGGTCAGGGGCTTAATAAGAAGTCAGGCAAGGCGATATCTTAAACCCAAGAAGGTGCTATCTGAAACCAATCACCTTATAACTCCTGACTTTCAGAAGAAACGATTTGCCACTGCTATATACGGGCTATACCATCACCCCACACGAACATTCACCTTCGCAAACTCGGGGCACACCTTCCCCATCATATATCGGAAAGAGACGGGAGAAGCAAAGACCATCAAAAGCAATGGAAGACCCCTATTTCTATTCTCCCCTGATATGTATGATGAACGGCTTGAGGAGGTTCGGATAAAGTTGAATCCCGGTGATGAGATATTGTTATACACAGATGGTGTTACCGAGGCGACATCAAAAGGTGGAGAAGAATTTGGCGAGAGTAGGTTGGTCAATATAATCAGAGTTATTGCTAACCTACCATTTAAAGAACAGATAGAGAAAATATTCAACGAGATAAAAGAGTTTACAGGAAATGACAGCTTATCGGATGACCTCACAATTGTTGGTTTTAAGCAGACAGTAAAACAAAAATAAATGTTAAAATTTAAATAATAAATGGAAAAACATTTAAATGTTAATTTGATATATTTGATTAGGTGTAATTTATGCCTATACAGCAGTTTTCTATAAGAATTCCAAGCGAACTAACTGAATTGAATAAGTTGAGAAAGTTCGTGAGGGATATTGGTAAACATATGCCACTTTCGGAAGAGGACTTAGATACCATAGAGTTAGTGATATATGAGGCGTGTGCAAATAGCATAGAGCATGCATATAGATATCAGAAGGGCAACTATATTGATATTATTATCACCATCAGAGAGAGTTTAGTAAGAATAACTATAACAGATTCAGGTAAGCCATTTGATAATGAAAAACTGAGTCAGGTGACTATTAATAATATAATTCAGAAAAAGCGTAAGAGAGGTCTCGGTATTCCACTTATTAAAGCACTAATGGATGAAGTAACCTTCGACTCAACACCCGAAGGAAGAAACAGGGTAAAGATGGTTAAGGACTTCTCCAGAAGTTAGGAAGGTAGAAGGTTGAGATGGCGATGAAGGAATTGAACATTGATTTAACCGGAGAATTAGAAGATGGGATAAGTATATTCGCCCTGAAAGGCACTCTTGGCATTGAAGGTGCTGATGGATTATCTCAACTGTTCAATGCCTGCCTGAAGGAAGGTCACACCCGGCTGGTTCTTAACTTCAAAGAGGTTGATTTCATATCAAGTGCCGCCATGGGAGTGCTTCTATCAAGTGTGGGAGATTTCAGGAAGAAGAATGGGGACATAGTTCTGATAAATTTACCCAACAGGGTGAAAAAGGTCTTCAAATCACTTGATGTTATGGATTACTTCAGAATCTTTAACAATGAGGAAGATGCGGTAAAGGCATTGAGGGATGGTCTGCCTGAGGAACTGGTAGCAGAAGAGGAGGAAGAAGAGCTATACATGCGTGAAAACATATCAATCTACCTCAATGTGATGACAAACATACTTCAGTCAATCTCAGATTTTAAGCCCCTTAACGAGACAATAGAACTGGCATTAAACACTCTCAAAGACCAGTTATCAATTGAAGACCTTCTATTCATCCCTATATCTGCTTACTTGAAGGGCATTGTTGAGCACATAAGTGCTGGTGAGGGCTACCTGAGTTCACTGAACACAAAAGAGATGGAGAATATCTCAAAACTGTCGCTTCTCAAGAAGTCAATAATTGAGGTCAGTGAATTAGGCGAGGATTATGAAAATGAGTATCTGTGCTTACTGAAGGTAGATTGTGAGATTATTATCCCCATTATCTCAAATAGAAAGCTGGATGCAATTCTACTTCTGGGAAGAAGAGAATTGGGTGCAGAATACAAGGCAAATGATATTGCAATGCTTGATACCATCTCCCGACTCATCGCATTAGCAATTCGTCTTGACAGTTTCAAGGCAGAAGCGGACTCAACCGAGACGAAAGAGAAACTTGCGGAACTCAACGCTGAACTGGAAAGGCGAGTTCAGGAGTTGGAAACACTATATATCGCCACCAGGGAACTATCATCATCAATTGAACTAACTGAAATACTGAGGAAATTTTTAATTATCACTGTTGGACAGCTTGGAACTGATAGGGCAATAATATATCTTATCAAGAAGGATGAGGGCAAATTCGTGTATAAAAACCATCGTGGCGATATATCAGAGGAACTCAGAAATATGACATTTAAGGAGGATTCACACTTTGTTAAAGCCCTACTAAAAGAAACCGATTTAATCAAGATAGAGGAAGCGCGGTCGTTATTTTCACCAAAACAGATTGAATTGCTTAGAAGAGATAAGATTGACCTGATTGTTGGAATTAAGTTCAAAAAGAAATTACTTGGATTTGTCTTCATTGGTGAGAAAGTAACCGGCAAGGACTACTCAGAAGATGAAGCAAATATGATTTTCTCCCTTTCTCTACAACTTGGCATCAACATCTCCAATTCTGAACTTTTTGATGAGCTGAGAGAGGCGTTCAACGGCACCATAAGGGCTTTGATATTCTCACTGGAGGCGAGAGACCCATTCACAAGAGGGCATAGTGAGAATGTGACTCGCCTCGCCCTACGACTCGGTGAGAACATTGGGTTGGGGAAAGAGGCGATGAAAAATCTACTCATCGGCTCAATACTTCATGACATAGGTAAGATAGGTGTCAGTGAATACGTTTTGAAGAAGATGGGTTCCTATACCAGAGAGGAAGAGAAGGAGATGCAGAAGCATGTAACTCTTGGGTATAACCTCCTCAAAAAAGTAAAACTGCCCCAGAAGGTTCTTGATATCGTAAGATACCACCATGAAAGAGTGGACGGAAAGGGATACCCTGACGGTCTTAAGGGTGACGAAATACCAATTGAGGCAAAGATTGTCTCCATATGCAACAGTTACTCATCCATGATATCAAAGAGAAGACACAGAGACGCACTTCCCAAGAGCAAGGCACTTGAAGTCCTGATAAATGAGAAGGGAAAACAGTTTGACCCAGAACTTGTAGATAAATTCGTTAAGATGATATCAGAAGATAATGAAAATATAGAATGAGAATACCTTTCTATAACTATTTACTACCTGGAGGAACCGGATGAGATTTATCAGGAATTTAGCATTTATAACATTAGTTCTAATACTCTCTTTTATTATTCCTCTGTCAGCAACAGGAGGCGACATTGACAAGAAAGATGAAGAAAAGATTGAGGAGTTGCTGGAGAAGGGGAACAGGTATTTAGACGAGGGCGAGGTTGACAGGGCATACGCCACATTCAAGGATATACTTGAGATAGACCCCGACAATGCTTTAGCCCATAATAATCTTGGATTGGTCTATAAGGAGAAAAAACTCTACTTCACTGCTAAAGAAGAGTTTGAAAAGGCACTGGAATTGCTACCAAACTACTACAAAGCCCTCAACAATCTCGGCAGCATCCTATATCTACAGGGTAAGTATGAGAAGGCAATTGAGAAATTTGAAAAGGCATTAAGGTCAAAGCCCAACTTCTCAGAAGCCCATTGGAATATTGCTCTATGTTATGAACAGCTTGACGACGATATCAATGCCCTGAAACACTGGAGGCAATTCATCGCCAGCGCTAAAGATAGCCCCTACATCCCACTTGCTCAGATGCATATTGATGAATTACTCTCAATCCCTTGATTGTAGGATAGAATATATAATATGAGACAAAAAATCGCTACAAATATAGTGAGAAATGCAACACTCTCTATATTTATTATAATCAATCTGATATTTCCGCTTGCAAACTCAATAGAACTTACGCCCCTCAATGCTTTCTCTGTTCCATATGAAACCGTAATCTACAAAGAGAAACCGGGTATTATATTTTCTGAATCCATCCCTCATGACACTCAATATCTAAAGATAAGAGATAACGAGGTGATGTTCATAAAATCTGAATTGTCTGATTATGAAATCGGTTCAATGCACAATAAATTGCAGTTAAGCCCCATACAATTTTTAAAATCGGAGCCAGATGATAAGTTATTTATGACCATAAGCAGGATTGATGAGATACTTATGAAGAACTTCAAGATAACCATATTTATGTATCACAGGTTCGTTGATATACCCAGAAATCCCTATGAGATTTCAGTCCATCAGTTTGAGGAGGAGATGCGCTATTTATACGAGAATGGTTATAAGACCATTACCCTTGGTGAATACATAGATGCGGTCTATAACAAAAACTTAACGGTACTTCCCGCAAAGCCAGTTATAATCACCGTAGATGATGGGTATCGCAGTTTCCTCACCAGGGCATATCCTATACTCAAGAAGTATGGATTCACTGCAACCCTGTTTATATATACAAATTTTATTAGCAATGGCAGTGGAGCACTCACCTGGGAGGAACTCAGGGAACTCCACAGAGAAGGCATAGAGATAGGTAGTCATAGTTTGAGCCATCCCAACATGGCTAACCCGAAACACCGTGGATATATGAATTATGATAGATTTCTGGAGGATGAACTAGGGAGGTCAAGGGAAATTATTGAAAGGGAGATTGGAGTCAGGGTTCGCACCTTCGCATGGCCTTATGGAAGTTACAATCAGACCGCAATCAAGAAAGCAATTGAACTCGGTTATGAAGGGCTGGTGACTGTCAAACCTGGCTCAATGACTATCAACTCTGACCCCCTCCATATCAGACGCTATGGGGTCTATCCTTCAACCAGTTTAGAACTCTTTGCACTCCGCCTGAAGATGCCGCCGGATAAAGTGGTCTTCTCCACTGAAGAGATAGCAGATATGGAGATGACTAGCGAGGGTGAATATATACTTAAGAAATGCCCAACCTTTTGTGAAGATTTAGAGGCGATAGATGATTCATATAGTGCAATCTTTGAAGCACTTGAAGAACTGAATAGTTTAGAAAGCGAAGAACATATAAATAGTAACTAATAAGTTTTAACTATATTTTATACCTCTTTCTTATTAAAATAATTGCAAATCAGCAACAACAGCGAATTCTTTTCTTATGATAGGAATATATGGTTTTATAAATTCTGGAAGTGATGTAGAGCAGGGAGAATCAGAAGCCCTATTAGAGAAGATGGGGCAGGTTCTATCCCATCATTTTCCTTTAATCACTAAATCAATTTTTAATAACAACATCGGATTGGGAGTAGTAAATCGGAATAACTCCAAGAACAATGGTTTCTTATATAGTGAGAAGGAATCCGATATTTCCATCGCATTCAGCGGGATAATCTATAACAACACTGAACTGATGAAAGAACTGGAAAACAGCAATTTAGACCCATCAGACCAGATGGGAATATTGATAGAATTATATAGAGAGAAGGGGATTGACTTTGCCAGAAATATCAACGGACCGTTTTCATGCGCCATCTGGGACGGTAAAAACAAAAGATTTATCATTGCAGTGGATAGACATAGCCACAGGCATGTCTTCTACTCTATTACAAAGGACAGATTGCTATTCGCATCAAGAATCAAGGGAATCCTACAAGACAGTGCAGTAGAGCGCAAACTTGATGAGAAAACATTTGGACACATTGTGAATATCGGCTATCCTTTCGGGGATGGGACACTGATTGAAGGTATCAAATGGCTACCTTATGGATGCCTTTTGATTTTTGAGAACGGGGCAACCAGAATATACCGCTATTATGACTATGTTTACCAGGAGGAAGCCCGTGGAGTAAGAAGGGATAAAGCAGTGGTGCTCAGTGATACAATCACAAAAGTAATAGAAAGGATAATTAATAAGTATGGATGTAATACAGGAGCTTTCCTGAGTGGTGGGATGGATTCCAGGACAATCGCTGGTGTCGCATCAAAGATGATAAAGGGAATTGATGTATATAACCATCTCACCGGTCACCCTGGTGACATTGAGATATCAAAATGGATTGCAGATAGGTTAGGTGCGAGATACCACTATCTCAAACTTGAGGAGGATTATATTGCAAAGCACGCATTAGAGCAGGTGTGGGTTTCAGAGGGGATGGTAGATACAACCTGCTCACACTTCTATTCTATTGGTCCACAAATTAAAGAGGTGGACACAATACTTGATGGACTGGAAGGTAGGGTAATATTTGGGTATTATCTCAATCCCAGGAAATTTGAGAATACTTCTATTAACAGATATTTTGACATCTTTTACTCACATAGATGGTTAAAATACTTCAATGGTGAAATAGGAGAAGAAATATTTGGTTCAAAACTCAAAGAATATAAGGAATCTTCAAGGGAAGAGATACGGGATTACTTCCTGAATATCCCCCAAGAGCATTACTTAAATCGCTGGCACTATTTTTATAAAACAACTTATCTGCCAAAGTATCTAAAGTTCAGCCTGTCAGGAATGAACCTCTTTAATAACATTGTAACCCCTTATTATGACAACGAAATTATAGATTTTATGCTAAACACAACACCCGAAGAGCGGGCATATAAAAGATTATATCGTATGGCAATGAAACTCCTTATTCCTGATATTGCTAATATACCGAGCAACTGGTATGGACTGAAACCATCATCTGGAGAGATTGAGCTGTTCACTAAAAGAATATTTGCCAAACTGGATGTAGTTCTAAATAGAAAGAGAGCAAAATCTCTCTCAAGGACATTATACAGCAATGGCAGAATCTTTGACTATGCAATGTCTATTTCTAAAAACTGCAGGGACTTTATTACCAAAACCCTTATGTCAAAGAGATGCCAGGATAGAGGTATATTCAACCCTGAGGGTGTAAAAAAGTTATTATGGGAACACAATCACGGCATAAGGGAGCATACAAAACGAATTGGCTACCTAACCGCCTTAGAATTGTTCTTTAGGTTGTTCATAGACGGTGAAGATTTTAATGGTCTGAGCATTTAGTTTAATCTATACTTATAATAAATAGATAAAGTTCAACTTTACAATTACTCCAATGACAGAAAAGAAACTAATAATTGGCAGTATATCTGATGGTTTAGAGGAATCCCTATTCTCTTACATTGTAAGAAACCACAACGGTATTGAACCGCTTTATATCATCACCCCATCAAATCTCTGTTCACTTTTTCTATCACGCAGATTACTCAAAGCGATACCATCTCACTCAAATGTAAGATTCACCCTGCTTGTTGACATAGCAAAAATTCTGACTACCGACTATATCCTAAAAACCGGTCTAAGAGAAATGCCCCCCCTCTTTGAAGATATCCTCGCAATAAGCATTGTCAATAGAATAGACCAAGCCGGATATTTCAGGGGGGTAATGGAGTTCGGTGGGTTCCCAGATGCTCTCACAAACACATTCAGAGACCTCATTCAGGCAGATGTTGATGACCTGACACCTTATGTAGAAAATATTAACCTGCCATTATCAGTAAAAATAAAGCTTGGTGAACTGTCAACCATTTACAGGCAGTTCAGAGAATCTATTGAGTCATATAAATTTTACACAGATGATGACCTCATTAAAATGTCCGGCAATATTAAAAATATATCAGATATCCTGGAGACAGATATAATAGCCCTCTATGGACTCTATGACTTCAACTTCATACAGTGGCGTTTCATTGAGAACCTATCTGACCAGCTCAATACAACCATCTTCTTTCCATACAGAGACAGTAGAATGCAATTCGCCAAGAAAACCATAACCCAACTTAAGGAGATTGGATTTGAGGAAGAAAGAATTATCGTAAAGAAACCTTCAACTCCACTCTGTGCATTCCAGACCAACTGGGATTCAGGAAAGAAGGTGGAAGAATCCCCTGCCGTAAAAATCTTATCCTGCTTTCTGCCATCAAAGGAGATAGAAGAGATTACAAGATGTGTGATTTCTCTTTCCAAAAAGGGTGTGCCACTATATGAGATGGCGGTCATATTACTAAAACCGGAACCCTATGTAAATCTTCTTATTAGCACACTTAAAAGGGCTGAAATACCTTATTACATTCCAGGAGGAGTTAATCAAACATTTCATAGTTCAATAAGAAGCAGTTTACTATTGCTGGATTTAATCGGTTCAGAACTTCCAAGAGATAAGACAATTGATTTTCTGCAATATGCACCAATCCCCTATGAGAATATAATCAACAAGAGTGGTGTTGAATACACCCAGTTCAATAAGATAAGCATGCAGGCGGGAATAATTGAGGGCAGAGAGCAATGGATTGAGAACCTTGACAACTTCATCAAGACCATCCAGATAACAGAAGAATCACCCTACATAAAGAGAGTAATAGAGACCGCAGAATCACTCAAGGAGATTGTGATAAACCTTTCTTATGACCTTGGTAGATTCCCCCCAGAATCAACTCTGTCCCAATACCTTGAAATATTCATTGAGATAGTGAAGAAATACATCTCCAGCAATAATGAGTTTGAAATAGTTGAAAAACTTGACAACACATTAGGCAGGTCAGAATTCTTCAGTGAGAAAATCAAACTGTCCCAGTTCAAGAGATTGGTTCATAAAGTAATAGGGGGTATAAGGAAAAAAAGCGGACGGTTCCAGAGAGATGGATTAAACATCCTGTCTGCAATGGAAGCGAGAGGTATGAGATTCAAGGTGGTCTTCATACCCGGTCTATCAGAGGATAAGTTCCCCGCCTCAGGAAAACAAGACCCTCTTATTCTGGATTTTGAACGAGAGAAAATAAATGAAGTATATGAGGGCTATTTGCCTATAAAGAGCAATCTACCGGAGGAGGATTTACTCCTCCTATCAATGGCAATAGATTCAGCAACAGAGGCATTATACTTTACCTATCCGAGGTACACCGGTATCACCGAAAACGAGACATTCCCCTCTTACTACATAGCCAGCATGATACAGTCGCTTCAGGGTAGAAAGCCGTCATACAGCGAACTCACAACAGGCGAGAATGTGAGCGATAGGTTCTTTGAATTTATCCCCTGTGGCGTTGAATATAGAGGAGAGTTCATAGACATAGAAGAGGCAGACAGAAAATATATCACCATAGCAAGCAGAGAGAATAACATTAAGAAAATATCCTCTATGATTTCTGATAAATTATTTCCCTTCTTCAGAAAGGGCTTAAATCAGGCATTCTACCTCTATCAGGACAAATGTTTTAACATCTACTCCGGCTTGATTCTGAATCCAGCATTAAAAAGAGATATATGGGACAGCATATCAAAGGCGGGTTTAAGCCCAACCCTGCTTCAGGATTATACACTGTGTCCATTCTCGTTTCTGGTAAAGAGAGTCCTTAGGGTTAAAACACTAAGAGAGCCAGAGGAGAGATATACACTTGACCCCCCTACAATCGGTTCCATTATTCACAACATCTTAAAGATTATATATGAAGAAGCAATCAATGATAAAGAATTCAGGTCTCTTAAAGACCTGTCGGGTTTTGACGACCTTATCCAGAGAACCACCACTGATAGATTGAATGTTATTATAAAAACCATCCCCAAGGACTATAGACCATTCATAGAAGAGGAAACTGATGCTCTACACACTTTGATTAAGGAAGCCATATCGCATGATATAGTTGAGGACTCGGATTGGAGACCCATCCACCTTGAGAAGAGCTTCGGTCTCGGTGAGGGGGAAGATGTAATCTCCACTGAACCAGTAGCAATTGAAATGGCAGAGGGTTTATCAGTGAATATCTCAGGCAAGATTGACAGAATTGATGAAGACATAAAAGGCGAGGTCTTACGCCTTATTGACTACAAAGTAACCACACAACCACGCAAATATGACATCAATTCATTAACCCTGTCTAACGGTCTTCAGGTCTTTTTCTACACACTATTTGCGAGTAAATTTTTCAGCGACTACCAGAGACACAAATTTGAATTCAGAACTATTGATAGAAAATCAAAGACGGTTAAACCATTCTGCATCTCTTTTAGAGATATTGAAAAATCAAGAGAAGAGATCCAAAATGATTTAAAAAATATCATAAATATGATGAAAGATGGTGTCTTTATCCCTGTCAATGATGACGACAAGGAGAAATGTAGATACTGCGAATACAGCGAGGTATGCCCGTTCAGGGACAATATAGTCAATACAATAAAGAAAAATGAAGAGATTTATAAGCAGATTGTAGAAAGAGTGTCAAGGCAGATTTTCCATATAACAGATGAATAGGAAAACAATAATGAAAAACGGTGCAATTAAAAGAGGTGGATAAGAGAGTAATATGAGCGACAGACCAATTGACCACAGCGAGAGGGAGTTTGCCAAAAATCAAACTGATGTAAACATATCTCTTGAGGCGGGAGCAGGCACAGGGAAGACCACGGTATTAATAGACAGATACCTTGAACTAATAAAAAGTGGAATTCCCATTGAAGAGATAGCAGCCATAACCTTCACCGTGAAGGCGGCAAGGGAGATGTCCTGGCGGATAAGGGAGAAACTTGAGCAACTTCGTGATGAGTCCACAAGAGGAATAGAAAGAGAATACATTGAAAATGCGCTTATCAATTTCAACAAAGCGACCATAAAGACAATTCATTCATTTGCTCTCAGTATGCTGAAAGAGAGACCCTTTGAGGCATCTGTGGACCCCGAACTGGTGATAGGCGAATTAGAGAATGATGAGATAGACACATTATTTAGAAGGTGGCTCGCCTCTCTATCAGAATACGAAGTCGCAGTGCTTTCAAAGGCGATTAAGACAGGTCTAAGTGTTGACAACCTCAAAAATACCTTAAAAATACTCCTTGACTCACTGGACCTTCTACCGGCAATTGAAGAAGAAGAACAACCACCGCAAGTAATACCACTAATCAAAGAAAAAATTGAAGAGACAGATGAGATAGTTAATAACCAGTTGAAGGGTAGCACTGACGACAAACTTTACAAGAACTTCCTCAATCTAAAAGAAGCAGTAGAGTCCTTGGAATGTGAAGATAACCTTGTATCACTGCTTGACATCAAAATAAAACAGAATTTGGGAATTGCACCCAACTGGAAAGATAAACAATTCGTTTTGAATACTATCAATGATGCTAAGTCCTATATAGATTCCCAGGTAAATGTTTGGTGTTCATGGGTATCAAATCGCCTGCTTCTCTCAATTGTTCGGCTGATAAACATGATTTATGAGAGAAAGAGGGAGCTATCAATCCTAACCTACGATGACATTCTGATTAAGGCAAGAGACCTGATACGGAACAATCCTGAGGTTAGGGATTATTTCAGAAAGAAATACAGGTATCTGCTTATAGATGAGTTTCAGGATACGGACCCTCTCCAGGTTGAGATTGCATACCTAATCGCCGGCTCGGGAGACAGCACTGATTGGCAGAGCACAAAACTGCGGGATGGTTCAATATTCATAGTAGGTGACCCAAAGCAATCAATCTATCACTTCCGTAGGGCTGACCTGCCAACTTATAGACACGCAGAAGACATCTTGGTTGGTCAGGGTGAGAAGAAAATGCTCTACTCAAACTTTCGCTCCACCCCGACCATCATTAACTGGGTAAACAAGACCTTCAGCGAGATTATCGGTGAAGCCGGCGATGAACATATTGACCCACCTTACACCCCAATCAGGGCACATATCAGCGACGAAACTCACATCAAGCATTCTTCAATCGTGTTTCTGCTACCGAAAATTGAAGATGTTTGTGAATTAAAGCGTGTAGATGAGTTCAGAGAGGTTGAAGCAAACTATATTGCCTCTACCATAAATAAAATTGTTTCTAATGGCTGGAAGATAAGGACAGAAGATGGTGTCAGAAGCATATCATACGGCGACATAGCAATTCTTTATATGGCAAATACCCAAAACACTATCTATGAACAAGCAATGCTTAATTACAATATTCCTTACGCCTTCATCAACGCAGACCACATACTTGAGGAGACACATGAGATAAAGGGTCTCAAGACGATTCTGGAGGCGATAAGAAACCCTTATGACGACCTGGCAGTCCTAGGCGCTTTAAGGTCTTCCTTCTTCGCTATATCAGATGAAGAGATTGTGGATTACTATATCCACCATGGCAAACCGGATATTACCAGGGAAATCCATAGCAATGGACATATCTCTATTGCGCTGAACATACTTCACTCCCTTCACTCAAACTTCATAAACAGACCCATATATGAACTCATAGATGAAATAACCGCAAGCACTAATCTATTCTTGCGAACACCCATATTGAGAAAAGATAGATTGGTAAACAGCTTGATGGAACTGATTAAATCAACCGCTATTGAAAGAGCAGAAGATTCCACATTCACCTTAAGAACTCTTATCAACCACATTGATAATTTAAAAGCTGATAATGAGAAGAAAACCATTAATCTCTATGACCCACACGAGAATACTGTCAAGTTGATGACAATCCACCAAGCGAAAGGTCTTGAATTCCCTGTTGTTATACTTGCCAAACTCTGTTCAGGTAAACCACGAGGTGGTCCAGGAAATGTTATTAAGGACTTCCTTGGCAGGAGAATTGAGGTAAAGTTCACTAAAACAATAAAGACATCTGGCTACGATAGCCTGGCTGAAAAGGAAGGGCTTATAGAAGACGCCGAGAACAGGCGGCTCATCTATGTTGCCTGCACAAGAGCAAGGGATTATCTGATAATACCTCTCATCACCTCACCCGAGAAAGATATGGTTTTAAGCGGTCAGTATGAGTATTTCAAAGATAAATTACCCAGCCCACAGGAGGTCTATGAAAACAATCACTTGGGAAAGGTGGTGGACAATTGCTATTATATAGACCCTTGTGAACTTGAGATGAAAGAGAGAGAACCCAGAAGCGACCTGATGAAAATACTGAAAATGAACGAACCAACTGAAGAGTATGAAAAAGAGAGGTCTGAACTGGTCAAAGAACGACAATCCTTCTTAAACAGGGAGGAATCTATCTCAATGGCTTTAATGACACCAACAGGTATTGAAGAATTTGAGAAATACAGGTCAGATGAGGAGATGGAGAAGGCAGGCATACCTAAGAAGCGGGAGGTGGGGCGTCTTGTCCATGAGATTATGGAGAAGGTCAAATTAGATGGAAGCAATATAAATGAACTGACAGAATTAATCTGTGAATATGAAGATGAGAAGACCAGAGAGAATATAAAGGAGATGGTGGCAAGAATTCTATCAATGCCGGTGATAGAAAGGAACAGAGAAACTGCCAGATTCATAAGGGAGATGCCCTTCACCTATCAATATGATAACGAGCAGATAGTAAGCGGAAGAATTGACCTGGTAATAATTGATAACGATGAACTCATAATAGTTGATTATAAAACAGATAGCATCAAGGAGGGTGAATGGAAAAAGAGAGCTGAAGATGTCTATAAGGAACAAATGCTCACCTACAGGGATGCGATTGAGGCATCAACAGGTAAGAGGGTCCGTGAGATATACCTACTCAATCCATTCTATGGAGAATACAGAATAGACCAGGAATGATTTACAACAGAAACAACTGATTAATACGCTTAACACACTTGAAAAGATAATCTAATATGTTAAATTTTCTTTAAAAACTGATAGGAGGAATGTATGAGAAGGGTAATCATTATGGGTGCAGCGGGCAGGGACTTTCATAATTTTAATACTTATTACAGAAATAACCCCGAAAGAGAAGTAGTCGCTTTCACCGCCACACAGATACCAGACATTGAGGGGCGAATCTATCCACCTGAACTGGCGGGAGAGCGATATCCTGATGGAATTCCCATCCTATCTGAAGATGATTTAACCAATCTAATTGACAAAATGAATGTAAATGAGGTGGTATTCTCATATAGCGATGTATCTTATGAGTATGTTATGCACAAGGCGTCAGCTGTAATTGCCTCCGGCGCCGACTTCATACTCCTTGGTATGAGGGAAACCTCAATTAAGTCCAGAAAGCCCGTCATATCTGTGTGTGCGGTCAGGACGGGGTGCGGGAAGAGCCAGACCACCAGAAGAGTGGCGAAAATACTGAAGGATGCCGGCAAAGATGTTGGAATCATACGACACCCAATGCCATATGGAGACCTCAAAAGGCAGATTGCACAGAGATTTAAGACCATAAATGACATAATAGAGGCGAACTGCACAATTGAAGAGATGGAGGAGTATGAACCACATATAAATAACGGTATGATTGTATATGCCGGGGTTGATTACGAGAAGATATTAAGAATAGCAGAGGAAGAAAATGACATTCTTATCTGGGACGGTGGAAACAATGACCTGCCTTTTTATATTCCTGATTTACACATTGTAGTTGCTGACCCTTTAAGAGTTGGCGATGAACTTTCATACCACCCAGGAGAGGCGAATCTGAGAATGGCTGACTGCGTTGTGATTAACAAGATTGACTCAGCCACTGAAAACCAGGTCTCACAACTAATTCATAATGTAAAATCCGTTAACGAAAATGCCATAATCGTCAAGGCAAGGTCTCCCATATCAACCGATAATCCTGATATTATTAAAGGCAAGAGAGTGATAGTGGTGGAGGATGGTCCAACGCTCACCCACGGCGAGATGTCCTTTGGTGCTGGAACAGTAGCAGCCGAGAGATTCGGCGCAGGGGAAATTGTGGACCCGAAACCTTACCTTACAGGTTCACTCATTGATACTTTCAGAAAGTTCACTCACATAGGGAATCTGATTCCAGCAATGGGTTATTCAGATACGCAGAAGAAGGAGCTTGAGGATACGATTAATAAAGCAGATGCAGACCTGGTCATCATTGGCACACCAATAGACCTCGGAAGAGTACTTAATCTGAACAAACCCACGGTCAGGGTAAAATATGAACTTGAGGAGGTTGGTTCACCAACACTTAAAGATATAATCAAAGACAGAGGGTTGATATAATCTATTGGTATAATATGACCGTAAATAGGGCAGCAATTCCCTTAATAACTGTCTTTTTGATTTTTAGTGCTCTATTCTCTGAAAGTGTTGAAAACCTATATTTGGAGGGTATTGAATATGCCTTCAACGGCAACATAGAAAGGGCAGAAGAGATATTCAAGCAATGCATATTAATAAATCCCCATTTTGCCTTAGCCCATACAGCACTCGGCAATATATATCTTGAGAGAGGCGAATATAACAAGGCAATAAGTGAGTATAATATTGCCCTTAAACTGAAGCCCGAAGACGCCCTCACCAAACTTAACCTATCAATATCATATCTGAAGGTAAAAGAAATAGATAAAGCCATTGACCTGCTTGAAAACTTATCATCAAGTAAAGGTGCTACCTATGATATTTATCGGTATCTGTCAACAGCATATCATATGGCAGGAGACAAGAAAAGCGAACTCACTACCTTCCAAAGAGCAATAGAGCACTTCCCTGACGATGAAACAATCTACAGAGATTATGCCATTGCACTTCTCACATACAACGAGGAGGAACAAGCAACCACCTTACTCTACGATGCACTCTCAAGATTCCCAGATTCAAAGGAGATAAGAGAACTTTATGACGAAATCAATGATAAAACGACAAGAGAACCCCTATCCATATTGCCAGAAAAGCGAGATGATTTTCTAAAACTGGCACTTTACCTTGAAAGAGAGGGTGACACAAAAAAAGCTATGGATGTCCTTAAAGAACTCACCAACAGATATCCACATTTCATACAGGGTTATCAGGCACTGGGTATAATACTGAGCAGGCTTAGTATGCACAATGAATCTATAGAAGCACTCAATAGGGCAATAGAACTTGGAGCGAAAGACGATGCTTATACTCATTATAATCTGGGAATTGAGTACGCTAACACAGGGCAGTTAGATAAAGCCATAGAAGAATACCACATATCTATCTCTATCTACAGGGACTTCCCTGAGGCGCACTTAGAGCTTGGGCGATGCCTGAATGCCATAGGTGAGACCGATAAAGCAATGACCGAGATTAAAACCGCAGTAGAACTCAATCCAACCAACAGCAATGCCTGGCGTGAGTATGCACTAACCCTCGCCGTTAATAAAAGGTGGGAAGAAGCGCTAAATGCCATAGAAAAAGCATTAACCATCTCGCCAGACAACATTGAGAACCATCTCGCCGAGGGCTATATATTCTTTTCGGTTGGTGACAATAGTAAAGCAAAAAGGAGCTTCACCAATGCTATAAAACTCGCACCTAACGACCCAAACCCATTAACCTGTCTTGGTATCGTTCTCTCATCGGAGGGAAAACTCAAAGAAGCTGAAAGAACGCTCAAAAGGTCACTGGAACTTGATAAAGATAACAGCAGTATCCTTGCTGACCTCGGTGAGGTATATCTTCAAAAGAAGGAATATTCCAAAGCGATAAGGTGTTTTAATGATTCTATATATAATAATCCCGACTATATCAGGGCATATATAGGTTTGGGAACTGCTCTCTGGGCTAATAAAGAATATGAAAAGGCAATAGATGTTTTTAAGAAGGTAAAGAATAAAAGGATAAAAGCAGAGAGATTTGAAATTAGAGAGGTGATGTCACACACAAGTAATCTCACTGAGTTGAATATTCTGGGTCTAATAGACAGCACCGATGACGAAGATGAAATAGAGTTCTTAAGAGAAATATTAGAATTACTTGAGGGAATTTTATAAAGAGCGGGAGACGGGATTTGAACCCGCGACCTCAACCTTGGCAAGGTTGCACTCTACCGCTGAGTTACTCCCGCAAAACTCAACAATTTATAATATATTTAACTCAATATGTCAATATCTTGGTCTTACTATCGCTCTATTATTTCAATATCACAAATCTCCTGATTACCGTATCACCTTCAAAGTTCACCTTTAACAAATAGAGGTTATTTGACAAACCAGCCACATCAAGGCAAAAAACTGACTCGCCTTCTTTGACCAAATTATTGTATGAATTCAATAACCTACCGCTAATATCATATATCATTATAGTAGCAACACCATCATTGGATGCAAACATCCTTACATTAACTGCATCACTTGAAGGATTTGGATAAACACTCAGAACAGAAAAACTCTCTGGCATTTCGGCTTCCCCATTGACCTTACATAACGCAAGCTCAGCATTCTCGTAGTCGTATACACCCTCAAGCATGTACTCATAATCTTTACCTGAAACTACACCCAAATCGGAATATAAGAAGGGATTCTCACCTCTTATCAACCCATCATTAACCCTTTTCCATTTATACATAATATCACTCATAGATGCAAAAGTATCAACTCTTGTGGTTTCATAACCTTCACTAACGCTAACACGTCTATACAGATTGAAACCGAGAATGCCTTCTAATATGTTCTCATCTGCTTCCCAACTTACCTCAACCTTATCATCATTCCAGACCGCTTCCATCATAACGCCTGAAGGTGAACTAAATGACCAGTATATTGTTACCTCATATAGTGTGGGTGTTGTCCCACCATTGTATAAATTCACCTTGTACTGCATATACCTCATGTTATCTGAAACATAATCTGACAAATCAACACCCGAGACATCTATCTCATCTGACCAATCGCCCATATTCTCGGGGTCATTAGATGCCCTTACTTGGAATGTGATATTGGAATCGTATGGTTCATCACCAGACCAGTATATCCTACCCCACACAAGATACTGGTCGGGTTGTTTCTCTGTATCCAAGATTGATGAGGTCAGATACCCACTATCTCTATAACCTGCTTGAATCTTAAACCAGTCAATTGACCCTAAACCACTCGCAGTTGACACAACGATAGGCAATCCGTTTCCCATAATGTCGCCGACCCATACACCTTTTGCTCCATTGTAGTCCGAGAAGAATCTGCCCTGTTGAAAGTCCTCTGCTCTATTAATGTTCTCCCACCAATCCAGTGCATTATCACTAGCTGATGCAGTGACTATATCGTAATCACCATCATAATCAATATCCACCACTGCAAAATGCTGTGCATTGGGGTAGGAATCAGATATCACATGATGGGTGAAGTTACCACTGCCATCGTTCTCCCACCAATCAACAGAGCTAAGACCGGATGAAGTTGTAACTATGTCATCATCACCATCTTGGTCAAGGTCTGCAAGCCACGGGTGAACCGGAGATGTGTATCCACTCTGAATTGAATGCAATTGAAATGAAACATCACCATCAGGGATAAGGCGGTTCTCCCACCAATCTACATTATGATAATTTGTCCTGACTATAACGAAATCTAAATCACCATCTTTGTCAATATCACCGGTTGGAATAAACGGCTCATTCTGACCATAGTATGGCGGTTCTGTTATGATATGGGTTGTAAAATTTTCCGAGCCATTGTTCTCATACCATCTAATACCACCGGCTCCATTTCGGGCACTCGCTACTATATCTATATCGCCATCATTGTCAAAATCTGCTGTTCCTGGCGCATCAACACTATTGTAGCCACTACCAATGCCCCATTCCGAAAAATTACCCATACCATCATTCTCATACCAGAAAACATTAGGTGATACATAGTCATTGCACAAAACGATATCAATACCATCTTCTTCATCAATATCTGAAACATAATAGGATGGATAGGGTAACTCTTTTATCATTTTATATGCTGGGTCAAAATCTCCACCACCAAGGTTTTCAAACCACACTATTTTTCCACTGTCCCCTGTGCTTGCGGCAACAACATCTACATCCCAATCCTCATCAACATCACCTGTTTGAACAATTATGGCGCTTGTCAGTTCACCTATATGCTCTCTCTTTCCCTCTGATGCAAGATTATAAGCCAACACGAGTTTACCCTCATTGTAGTAATAGTTGATATTATCAGAAATATAGAATGCATTACCGAACTCGGTGACAGGTCCTTCAACTCCCCAACCACCTATCCAAGTGGTCTGCGAAGCCGATTCAGAAAAAACCAAGGAAGTCATAACAATTATACAAAATATTACCTTTTTCATACTTGACCTCCTTTTCAATTCAAGTATATCACATATCTTCAACGAAGCTAAAAACAAACCCTATAACATCCTCTTAGAGTATTACACTTAATAAGGAATGTCTTATTCTCAATTTGTATTATCCCAATGAGCCCTAAAAAACAACCATCTCATCAGCCCCACAAATTATGTTATCCAGAAGTTTTATACTATATAATTCTTCAAAAATATCTTCTTTTTCAGTAAATCGGTGAGATTTTCTAAAAACAATAAAATAATCTGGTCTCTTATTCCTAACATAGTTGTATATGAGACGGTCGGACTTATTAGCATCAATTAACGCCAACCGAACCAGTGGAAGCAGTTCTGGTTCAACGATACCTCGCAGGTCAATTATCTTCCTTCCTGAAATAAAAGTTATGGCGCCAATATCATCAAGGGCTAAATAAGCATCTTCAGGCAAATTATCATTGACCCAATGACCTAACTTTACCTACATATCATTTATGTTTTTAACACAATGACCATATCTATCAGACCATTCATCAATTCTAAATGCTCCATATAACAGAGCTAAGATTACCAAGAATGTAAAAACCATTAATATGGATGATTCCCATAGCAAGAAGCATTGCAGTAAAGGTCGTAACCTCAATACCTGATAGTATTGACCAGTCAAATCTACCCGTCAAAATAAGGAGAACTGATGTAAATAATGCATAGGGTTTACTCATTCCCAATCGTTTTGACAAGATGTAAACGAGGAATGAGCAAAGAATAAAGAAACAAGCACTAAGGACTTTCGCTGTCAGAAGATATTCACCTGTGATTAAACTCACCCCTGCAACAAGGATGGTCCAAATAGGTGATGTTGAACCTGCCTGTGGCTCTCCTTCATTATAAGAGAATCCAAACCCTCTACTTATATTCTGTGCAAATCTCAGATGTATAAATGTATCATCAAGCGGTGCTCCGTAGCAACCATCTGTATAACGATTTTCTTTGTAAACAAATGCAGATATTATTAACAATGATAAAACTAATATGATTAAACAGTTAAACTTATCTGATTACAACAATCTCATATCTTAATTACATTAAATCAATAAGCAAATGCCTTTAACCAAAATTGTCTATTTCTTATCTATGATTAAATACTCGGGTTTGTTCTTTACTATCTTCTTAGAAGGTATATAACCTGATATCAAAGACAGTCCATAGACCAAGGTCTCCTTACCAATAATTGTTCCAGGATTTAGAACGCAATTGCAACCTATCTCTACATCATCACCCAGTAGAGCACCAAACTTCCTGAGACCGGTATCATAATTCTTATTATTTATCCTAACCTTTACTCCCTTTTCTGCTGATATCTTATAATTAGAGAGAATAACACCGGCACCGGTATGTGACCTGTTTCCCAATACACTATCACCTATATAATTGAAGTGCGGCACCTCAACATCACGCATTAAAATGCAGTTCTTCAATTCACTTGAATGTCCAATAACGCTTCCGGAATCTACTATAACATTACCTCTGATATATGCTCCCGAGCGAACCTGAACCCTATCCCATATTATTGCAGGTGCCTCAATAAAGACATTCGGTTCAATCCTGCAGTCCTTACCTATATATACTGGCTCGCCTACAATATGCGCCCCCACAGGAACATCCGAATAGACACCGACATGACCGACCTGTTTGATAAACTTCTCCACAATTTTCAAAACATCCCATGGATAATCTATACCAGAGAATATATCCCGAAATGTAAATTCAGAGAGTTCAAAAAGTTCATCAATAAGAAACATAATAACTCCTCTATTGAATCAAATGGCAGCGAATATATCCATTAATGTATCCGCCAATATATCGGGGTCGTGCCTTATAACTACCTTCTTCTCTACCTCTTCGCGCCCATCAACCTTTCTTATATCCTCTTCTTCAACCTCTTTTGCCAGGTTCGCTTCAACTATTATTGTCCCCTCAACAAGAGTTATATGGTCTCCATTACTGAACCTGAGTATAGAGGAGATGTCACTCTTATCAGGGTCAAACAATAACTGCGATGACCCCTCCGATTCATATTCCCTCATTATACTCTGCGGTATCCTCTTTCTGTTAACAAGGACATAGTCCAATCTAAAACCACCATACTCCATTATCTTCCTGATGTGGTCCGATAATGAGAATCCCTCAGTTCTACCCGCCTGATTCATAATATTCGCCACATATATCTTCCTTGCCCTTGAGTTTGATATTGCCCTTGATATACCCTTAACCAGAAGATTGGGAATGACACTGGTATACAAACCACCAGGTCCAATTACTATGGCGTCTGAATTTGAGATGGCGTTTATCGCCTCCCTCAATGCCCGAGCATTATAGGGCTCGGGCTCACTCTCGCTCCCTTTATTCTCCCTCTTGGAGAAGAACACCCTCTTAATAGGTGAATGGTCTGCATTGGTTATCTCCGGCTCACCCATCAAAATTGTACCATTCTCAAGTTCAGCACATAGAATTACATGGTCAATTGTCGCTGGCAATATCACACCCTCCACTCTCAATACTCTAGACGCATCCTTAATCGCCTTAAGAAACTTCCCCTTGTTTAATTGAATCAACGCTGTCAGAAATAGATTCCCAAAGGAATGACCTCCAAGTTCTCCACCACCAGTTAAACGCAACCTGAATAGTTTTGATATCAGGTCCTCTTCATCCGAAAGGGCTGCTAAACTACCTCTAATATCACCTGGAGGAAGTATTCCGAACTCATCAATCAGTTTACCGCCTTTACCACCATCATCCGCAACCGTAACAATTGAAGTTAAGGACTCCAGATAAGCAGGTCCCCTTCTACTCCCGTCCCTACCCAGGTAGTTCTTTAAACCCCTTAAAAGCGATTCTAAACCAGTCCCACCACCCACTGCAACAACCTTAAAACCTCTTGCCATCGGGCTCATATTATCGTCCTCTCATTAATTACC
>QMNJ01000007.1 GCA_003647715.1 Candidatus Coatesiibacteriota bacterium | reverse complement strand
GATTAATACAACTTATCACTTGAAATAATCCTGTGGTGTGAGGGGGCTCATTCTTCTTAACTTCTCAATTATCTCTGGTAAGATTTCTAAAACATATCTCACCTCTTCCTCTGTATTTCCCATGCCAAGTGAGAATCTAACTGCTCCCTGTGCTACTTCATGTGGGTATCCCATCTCAATGAGGACATGAGACGGCTCTAACTTACCCGAGGCACAGGCAGAGCCAGTTGATACCGCAACCCCCTTGTTATTCAACATCAGTTGAACTGACTCTCCCTCTACATAGTGAAAAGCAATGTTCAGGGTTGTAGGCAGTCGCTTCTCCTGGTGTCCAACAAGTTCAACATCGGGAATACTCTCAATTATCCCCCTATGTAGCATATCCCTCAATCTCTTAACCTTCTCCGTATTCCCCTCTCTGTTCTTTACAGCCATTTCAATTGCTTTTCCAAGACCAACGATACCGGGGACATTGTGAGTGGAGGCGCGCTTCCCTGACTCCTGCTCACCACCATGCAACAGTGGAGTCAACTTTCTTCTAACCTCCTTCCTCGCAATGAGAGCACCAACACCCTTGGGACCGTTGAACTTATGTGCAGAAAGAGATAGAAGGTCAATTCCCATCTCTGCGACGGAGAGCGGTATTTTGCCCACTGATTGAACAGCATCGGTATGGAATGGTATCTCTTTCTCATTCGCAATCCTTGCGACCTCTTCTATAGGTTCAATTGTTCCGACCTCGTTATTGCCGTGCATTATGGTTATAAGGCAGGTGTCTTTTCTTATTGCCCTTCTTACATCATCTGGGTCAACCAAACCATACTTATCCACTTTTATATATGTAATATCTATACCGTGTTTCTGAAGGTATCTGCATGGTTCCAGAATAGCGGGATGCTCAATAACCGATGTTATAATATGTCCCTTACCATCAGGGATTGGTGAGATACCCTTTAACACCATATTATTTGCCTCACTACCACCGCTTGTAAATATGGTGTCATCTGGCTCGCATTCAAGTGCTTCTGCCACTCTCTCTCGTGCCATTGATAGGGCTTCTTCTGCCTCATTTCCAAAGTTGTGAATAGACATTGGATTTGCAAACTTCTCACAGAAGAAAGGAAGCATCTCCTCAAGAACATCTCTATCTAATGGTGTAGTCGCATTATTATCAAAATAGACCCTCATCCTAATTCTCCGGATACATGTATTAAACTATTTTACAATAAATAACTGCAGAAATGATAATTAAAAAATTAACATTTTTTATAAAAAAGTAATTCCAAATACAACTTGATGTATTAGAATTAAATCATTATGGAAAATAGAGAACTACTAAAAAGGGCTTTTAGTGAAAAACTGACCCAGTTAAGAGGGGTTCTTGATAAACCACTTGTTCTGTTGTTTATAAGGGCACCAAACCCCAATATGAAGATGTTTCTGCTTGATGCTCATCTGACCAGACCATCTGCTATCATCTTCAGACCGGATAAAGAGCCAGTGGTATTGGTAGGTAGTATAGAGCATGCATCACTTGAACCCATATCAGAAATGTGTGAACTAAGAATTACTGAGGGTGGTTTAGATGAGGTGACTGATGAGATAAGGGGGCTGGTAAAAGGCGAAGAGGTATATGTAGAATACTGCCCTGGCATTCCAGCCCTTGATAGATTGCTTCACTCCATTCACCAGAATATATCTGAGTTTGCCCATCCGGTGAGTGGGAAGAATATCATTGGGGAACTGAGGATATATAAGACCAAAAGTGAGGTTGACTTCATAGAGAGGGCATGTTCAACAACAGTTGAAATTCTTGACGAGGTAGGTGAATTCATAAGACCTGGGATGTGGAGAGATGAGATACTCTCGTTCATACTGAAGGAAATTGCAGAGAGAGGACACAGACCATCCTTCGAGCCCATAGTTGCCTATGGTGATGAGGCAAGTGAACCACATCCCATACCTGTTGCTTCAAGACCACTCAATGAAGGGGACCTCCTGATCGTGGATATGGGAGTATGGCATTATGGCTATGCATCCGACCTTACACGAACATATCTGGTAGGTGGCGATGTGAGAGAACACCCGTTCTATGAAAAGTGGTTTCAGCTTGAGAATTACTTAAGAAGGAAGAATCTTAAAGGTGTTCTCCCAAAAGAAGTATGTAAGGGTCTTAATAAGCTAAGCAAGGAATTAGATGTGCTTAAGTATCAGAAGCACTCATACTCTCATGGGCTCGGTGTTGAGGTGCACGATGTATATCCCTATGTCTCGGCGAAGTCGGTCGCCTTTGATGATTTACCATTTGATGATAATATGATTTTCACCTTTGAACCTGGATTCTATGGTGAGTTCGGTGGGTTTAGATTTGAGTTTGACTATTGCATAAGAGAGGGAAGGGCAATAAACCTATGTGAATAAGTTATTGGGGATTTCTCTCCGCTATTTTATAGAGACCTTTGAGGGTGATATTGATATCTACAATCACATCTCTTCTCAGAACACCTGATACAATCTCTGCCAGACCTCCCGTGATTATAACACTTGAGAGCTTACCAATCTCACTCTCAATTCTATCAGTCACGCCTTCTATGCCATCTACGGCGGTATATAGAGTTCCGGCTCTTATAGCATCGGAGGTATTTTTACCAATGACGCTCTTTACAGGTATTAAATCGGTAGGGAACAATCTTGCCGCTCGTTGGAAGAGGTTTGACAAAGATGTTTCAATACCCGGTGAAATAAGTCCACCGATATACTCACGATTGCCACTAACAATGTCAAATGTGGTAGCGGTTCCGAGGTCAATTACAACGGCGGGCAGTTGATAAAACTCACTAACTGCAACAGCATTTGCAATGCGGTCTGCACCAACATCTTCGGGAGGATTATATAGAATCTCAATACCAAGGTTTAGGTCAGATGAGACAATGAGTGGTTTTTTACCTGTTATGCGCTCTATTGCACCTGAAACGGGCTCAGTAAGAGATGGGACAACAGAACACACAATGCTTCTTATACCACTTGTTTGCTCCCATAGTGGAAACATATCTTTCAACCAGAAAAAGCACTCATCAGTGGTAGCGTTTCTATTGGTAGAGATACGAAATCTATCACCAATTTCCTTATCTTTGAACAGTCCAAGAGTGATATTGGTATTACCAATGTCAACTGCTATTAATTCATCCATGGTAATGGGCTCTAATCCTCAACTTTATATACATATCGCCATGCGACTATGCCAATAGATATAATAAATATGAAGTATATAAAAGTATTCTTATCAATAAGATTGTCAACAATCATGTGTGGCATGAACGATAGTATCGCACCAATCGCCCCAAATAATGTAGCCCTCATTTCATATTCTTCCGTGAATTTAAATGCTTTATAGAACGCATATAGAAGTGTTAAACATAACATAGACATAGTTGCCATAACTGGCAAACCCATTCTTCCCGCAACATCAAGAACAAGTGAGTGATGATGATACACATTCATCACTGGACGATAAGAGCGCTTGAAATGTCCAAGGTCCTTAAAGGGGGCATATCTGCCCATTGTCCTTGAACCAAGACCTGCACCCAAAATGGGCTTCTCAGCAATCCCTTGAATGAGGTGCGAATATTCATATACTCTGAACAAGTTTGATTGTTGTTCTAATAAAGAGCCACCCGTAAAGACCGATATCTGCCTTTTCATTACTGGAGTGTTTAGTCCTATAATCGCTATTAATATAATAAAAAGAGTCAAAATCCATATTGCTCTTTTCTTGTATCTAATTAAAGCCATAATAAACAATGCAAAGTTAACCGTTAAAAAAGAAGCCCTAGAGAATGTTAGTATCATATTAATATATAGAAGCAATAACAAAACCCAGAATAAGGTCTTTCTGGACTTTTCCTTTGAGAAAGTAGCAAAAGCAAAGATGAATGGTATAGTTGAATCAAGGTAGCCGGCATAGTCATTTGTATAATAAAATATGGTTCTTATGCGAGTTCTCAAAAAGAGCCCCAATTCAGAAGTTCCATACCTGGGGTCAGGGAAGAATATATACTCAATTAAACCATATACCCCACAAAACGCAGCAAGTATAAAGATAAATTTGTTGAAACTCTCAAATTTAGACCTCCTATCAATAACACAAATAACTACATATATAAGAAATACGAAGCGAACATAGGCGAAGCTATCTCTTAGTATATTAACCCAGTGATTACCAACAAAGAAGGAATATATAACGCTCATTGTAAAAGATACCAGAAAGAGCATAATCCACTTATCAACAGGAGTCCTATAAATCTTCCACTTTCTATTCAGGGCACTATCCCCTAAGAACATAAATAGCAGAAGGGGCCAGAACAGAAGTGTGTTCTCAAGTCGTATCCCCCTTAGTGTCTTTCCAAGGAACCCCTTGCAATAGAACATCTTATGAAAAACCAGAAATACAATAAGAAAAAGTAAAAGGAAGTCAAAAACATCAAGTTTGTATACAGCATAGCCAAGATATGCCATAACACAGAAGATTACGATATTCTTCCTGAGAGTGGTCTGAGTCGTCAAAAATCCATAAAAGATAGCAAATGCTATTATGAGTATAACGAATATGACCAAAACCCTCTCGGACTTAAAGCTATACCTGGCTGGGACTATCAATTCCATACAGCTAATTAATCTATACCCTGCTGAAATACCTTATGTATTTCTCAAATCTTGGTAGGGACTTTGATAAATAATTATAATCCTCCTTATCAAATGGCTTTAAAAACCCAAGTAATCCCAAAAGGATTATAACAAATAATATGCCCCCTACAAAAATAGCCACAAGACCATCAAGGGGAATAAATACTACAGGTATAATTGAAACCAATGTTGCGAAACCAACCTTTAAGAAGAACCTCAATGGGAAGTATGCTCCAAGAACCCTTCCTATTACAATCATCTCAGTTATAACTACTCCCACAAGTGCTGAACCCGTAGCTATGAGTGCACCCCATACACCAAGTATGGGGATAAGTATAATTGCACCAATTAAATTCAATGAACCCCATATAACTCTTATAAGAAACTCAACCCTCTCTTTGCCAATTGAATATATCGCTGTTACATGCTGGTCATAACCCAAAATCCTTAATACTATATGAAATATAACAAAAGCCCTGAATAAATTTATCGCTGGCATATACTCGGTCCCATAGAAAAATGTGATTATATCGTCACCTAATACAAAAACAAATGACAGTATAGGAATAGCAATTCCTATTGACATCTTAAGGAGAACCCACCATGCCTTCTTTGTTGCCTCATAACCACCCCGTTTGAATGCAAGAGATAGCGTGCTCAAACTGACACCAAAAAGACCTGATACAGTTATTGTGCTGATTAATCTCGCTGCCCCAACACCAACATGATAGAAACCTATCTGTTCTCCTGGCAACTTAAAAGCACTCAGAAGAAGCACATCAATCTGTTTGCCAAGAAGGAATCCAACGATGTTGTTGAACCAGTTAAAGAAACCAAAGTTTAACATAGGTCTAAGATTATCAGGTCTTTCACCCTTAAAGATTATCTTCCTTGATTCTAAGAGTATGAACAATATAGTTAACAAAAAAACAATTATTGAAATTATTATTAAACCATTAATTCCCATTCCCTTTTTTAGCACAATGTAGAATAATAGTGTTGTTAGAGTTAGGTTTGTAATCTGAATTATAGAAATTGATTTAATACGTAGTAAACCAATATATAAGAAGCGCATCAAAGAATAGACCGCATTCACAAGAAACATAGGAGCCGCTAACCTTATCCACGGTTCCAGAATCTCATTACCAAGTGCAACAGCAATCCTATCTGCTAATAGAAAAATTGAAAGGCTAATTCCAAAAGCAATTACGAAACGCAACCTTAAGATAATACTAAAAAGACCCCCTACTTTTTTAATGTTATCTGAGAGAACAGCAACATACTTGTTAGCCACTTCATCAAAACCCAAGGAACCTATAAGACCAACAAGATTACCAAATCCAATAATTGTTGCATAATATCCCTGTCTTTCAGGTCCCAACAACCTGGCTATTATCAAGCTCTGAACGAACACAAGCCCAAATTCTATTATTCTAGTCGCCTGGCTCAAGAAATAGCCCCGACTTGCTCTAACAGCTAAGCTCTTCTCCTCCGCCATACACATCCTCTATCAATCTGTTTGTTACCACATCTAACGCCGTTCTCTCCATCACTGCCCTTGAAGCCTCTATCACTTCTCTCTCTTTCAGCCCCTTAATACGCCTCAATGCATCCCCAAGACCACCCTCATCATAGAGAACCGCCATCCTCCCATCCACCTGCTCTGGAATACATCCAGTAGCAGGTGCCACCAGTGGGATGCAATATTGTGCAGATAGAAGCACACCTCCTGATGTCAGTATATCCCTGTATGGAAGAACCAGGCAATCAGCGCAGGACATATAGAGGTTGACAAACTCATCAAGAACCCATATCCCTCTTATCATTATCCTTTCGTCATCGCCTGCAATTCTCTTTATCTCTTCAATATATCCCGTGCCATCATCACTGCCCACAATCAATAATCTATCCTCAGTCCCGCCCACCTCCCTGAACTCCTTCACCAATTCTTTAATACCCTTATATGCCCTTACCTTGCCAAAAAAGATGTATATATATACATCCTGAGGAAGATTAAGTATATCCCTCATCTCATATTTATTCATCTTATCACCATAGACACCCATGAAATTAGGGTGGGGAATTACTATTACCTTACCACTATATGTTGGATAATGCTCGTTGATAAGTTCCCTGGCTTTTATGCAATGGCATATTACCGAAGACGAACAGAATATTACTGCTGAATAGACAATCCTATCAAGCCATCTTCTCTCACTGTTATGAGGTAACAAATTATGCAATGAGAAGACAACTCTTATACCAAATAGAAATCTCATTATCATCATTGAAATGATAAGAGAAAGGGCAAGCATAATTGAAACCAGCATCTTAATAAGCCCCTTGCCCATCTTATAGTAGAACTCGGGCCAGTTGATATGAAACACACCGCCGTTGACCGCAATGCTAAACGATGACATAGGAGAAGGATATGTTGTTTTTCTTATAGTAACACCCTTCTGCTTCAATCCCTTAATTATCAACCTTACATAATGATAATTGCTTTCAAATTTTATGAAGTAAATATTCATATCTCATTCACCCTCTTTGGTTAATATCATCACCACACCGCCACCGCCTCTGGACATATACCTGTGGGAACTCCTTACCAGACAGCAGTTCAACTTCTCTATCACCTTCGCCATACATCTCCAGAACCATGCAAGGTGTAATCTGCGAAATACTCTCTCTGCATACCTCAGAAACAACCACCACGATACCAGAAAGTCGGGCATATAATACGAGCGATAAATCACCCTTAGACCACTATCCTCAATCATAGCAAGAATTTTACCATCAAAGTAGTGAAAATGCCTCAGACCTTTATCTATGAACCTCTCAATATAACCATAGAGACCGATAAGAGATAGTGGAAGAAAGAACACAATGTCTGAAACCAACCCCCTGACAGGCATTGTGAGAATCAAACTACCACCACCCGCCAGTATCCGCCTCACCTCTGAGAATGCTTCCTCAATCTTAAAAATATGCTCAAATACACAGTTAGATAGTGCAGTATCAATAATGCCATCCTTAAGGGGCAGTTCCGTCGCATCACCAACCACTACCATTTCATATTGCCCACTATTAAGTGCCTGTGTTGCTGAAAAGGTATCAGGTTCAATACCTGCGGAAAATCTCCAACCGATACCCCGTGTGGTTAGACCATCCCCACACCCTATATCAATAGTGATACAACCCTTAAGCCCTGGCTCAATACATAACGATTCAAGAGCACTTATAATAGATATTGCCTCAAGCGACCTCCATAATGATAGATATGGTCTGCCATTGAAGAGGTCTCTAAACCTACTATATATTGTTTCTGTAGTATCTTTCTGCAAGACCCTTCGGATGGAAGCAACCAAAAGAAAGGGCTTATATAATTACAATTAAGTTATGTGCCAATCTCCCACGACCTTAAATATTCCTTCTGCTCTTCTGTCAACTCATCTATAGTAACACCCATAGTTATAAGTTTAAGGCGTGCAATCTCTCTGTCAATCTCCTCTGGTACTGGATAAACCTTGTTCTCTAATCTCTCTCTCAACAGAGCCAGGTATTCAATACACAACGCTTGATTGGCGAAGGACATATCCATCACCATTGAAGGGTGTCCCTCAGCACAGGATAGATTGACCAAGCGTCCTTCACCCAGCAGGTTTATTCTTCTCCCATCCTCCAGTAAAAATTGTGTAACGCCATCTCTGACTGTTCGCTTCCCCTTCGCCATCTCCTCCAGCGCCTTTAGGTCTATCTCCACATCAAAGTGCCCTGCATTTGCCACTAAGGCATTGTCTTTCATCACCTCAAAACCGCCCTTATGTATAACTCTGATGTCGCCTGTAACTGTTACGAATATATCCCCCACCTTCGCCGCCTCCACAAATGGCATCACCAGATAGCCATCAAGAACTGCCTCAATTGCTTTTATGGGGTCAACCTCGCATATAATCACTCTGGCACCCATACCCTTAGCCCTCATTGCTAATCCTTTACCACACCAGCCATAACCGCATACAACAAATGTGGAACCAGCAATGAGTGTGTTGGTAGCCCTCAAAATACCATCTATGGTTGACTGACCCGTCCCATAGCGATTATCAAAGAGATGCTTGGTCTGTGCATCGTTTACTGCAATTATCGGGTATAAAAGCTCGCCCTTGTTAGCCATTGACTTCAGGCGCACTACACCGGTGGTCGTCTCCTCTGTCCCCCCCACAATCTTCCCAGCAAGTCCACGCATCTCCTTGTGAACCGTGGAGACAAGGTCTGCTCCATCGTCCACTGTTATATGGGGCTCTACATTGAGAACGCTCCTGATGTGACTGTAGTATATATCCCTGTCCTCACCATTGATGGCAAATACAGGAATGCCGTGGTTCTTCACCAGCGCCGCTGAGACATCATCCTGTGTGGAAAGTGGGTTAGATGCACATAGATATACCTCTGCTCCCCCCTCCTTCAGTGTTATCACCAGGTTTGCTGTCTCGGTCGTGACATGAAGACAGCACGAGACCTTTATGCCTTTCAGTGGTCTCTCCTTCCTAAATCTCTCCCTGATAGAAAGCACTACTGGCATATTGGTTGAAGCCCACTCAATTCTATTCTCGCCTTTGTCCGCCAATCCTACATCCTTGATATCATAATCCATAATCACTCCTTAATAGCAGATATTTATTACTGTCTGCTTCTATTATAAACCAACCGCTGTCCTCAGGTCATCAACCCTGTTTGTCTTCTCCCAGGTGAACTCTTCCTCCTCACGCCCGAAGTGACCATAGACAGAGGTCTTCCTGAATATCGGTCTCAGAAGGTCAAGGTACTCAATTATCGCCTTGGGTCGCAGGTCAAAGACATCTGATATTGCATTCTCTATCTTCTCTTCGTCAACAGTATTGGTTCCATAGGTATTGACCATTACCGATACCGGCTCTGCAACTCCAATTGCATAGGCTAGCTGAACCTCGCACTGCCTCGCCAGCCCCGCCGCTACTATGTTCTTCGCTATGTGCCTCACCATATATGATGCGCTCCTGTCCACCTTTGATGGGTCCTTGCCGGAGAAGCATCCACCACCATGACTACCCTGACCACCATAGGTGTCTACGATTATCTTCCTGCCCGTTAATCCCGTATCAGCCCGTGGACCACCGATTACAAACCTGCCAGTCGGATTGATAAAGTATCTAGTCCCATCAAGCATCCCCTCGGGAACTACTGGTTTAACTACATTCTCTATTATATCATCTCTGATGCTATCAAATGAGACCGTCTCCTTGTGCATGGTTGAGACCACTATGGTATCTATCCTTATAGGGGTGCCGTTCTCATACTCTACCGTAACCTGGGTCTTACCATCAGGTCTTATGTAATCAAGAATCCCCTTCTTTCTGACCTCCGCAAGACGCCTAGCAAGGCGGTGAGCATAGTAGATTGGCAAGGGCATCAAGGTATCTGTCTCATCTATTGCATAACCGAACATCAACCCCTGGTCCCCTGCACCCTGCTCCTTATTGTTCCTCTCGTCAACACCGATTGCTATATCAGGGGACTGCTCATGGATTGCGGTTACCACGCCAATATTATCATAATAGAAACTGCATCCAACGAAATCATAGCCAATGTCCTTCACCGTCTCACGAACGATATGCTGAACATCCACATATCCGTTGGTTGTGACCTCGCCCGCAACGAAGGCAAGCCCAGTAGTAACCAGGGTCTCTACCGCCACTCTGGAGTATTTATCCTGCCTTATGAGTTCATCAAGGATGGAGTCAGATATCTGGTCAGCTATCTTATCAGGGTGCCCCTCGGTCACTGATTCTGAGGTGAATAGATACTTTTTGGGTGTCATTACAGCATCCTCCTTCTATAAATACACAAATAAGAAATGTTAAAGTTTAACCTCTATTCTACTCACAAAAGTTAGTTAAGTCAAGGATTTAGTAGGATTAAAGTAATGACAATGATAACTATATCTATATATTAATCTATAAATTAAGTTGATACTTGAATCTTATATATTTTGTTATTATCTCCGGATATGGAGGGTATAGGAGACATCATTCGCAGAGCGGGTGAACTCGTCGGCTATGCGGTATGCCACCGCCTTCTCTCAAGGTCACCATTATTTGGTGACAACCAGTTTATGCTCTGCAGTCGCTGTGCGGGGACTTATCTGGGAGCGCTATCATCATATATATACATATTCATTAAGTTCAGGGGTGGTCAAACAAAACTGCCTGATTTGAAATATAGTATCTTCATCATAATATTTATAGCAAGCATATTCATAGATGTGGGTGGAACATTGCTGGGCATAATACCCGACATTGCACAAATAAGGACATTGACAGGTGCTCTCGCTGGCTCTTCAATCGTCCTCCTGGCTTATTCGCTTTTAACACCAATAGAAAGAGAAAAGGACGCCCCACCGGTCATTGAGAGATGGGGCGAGCTGACCATAATTCTGTCTGTATCAGTCATCATAGCCCTCCTGGTCAACTCTGGTTATTCGTTCCTGTATATGCCATTGACCATTCTGGCGACACTCGGTGTGCTGGCAATATTCTTCAACACATTCTATCTAATAACAATCACTATCTCAGAGCCAGAGACAAAGAGCAGAAGGATAATCGCTTATTTAATATCTATATCTCTAATGATAGTATTTCTTACTCTATTATGGCATTCGCACAGTTGGATGGATGGCTTCCTGAAAGGATTAAAGCATTAATACCTGCATAGAATAATCTTCTAACTCTTCTCTACTATCTCGTATGCAACGCCCTCCCAGACGATTATCGCATTCCTGCCTACTGAGAGCAATCTCGCTAATTTCTCGTCCCTGCCCATAAGTCCAAAGTATGCATCGCTTCCATACTCAACCTTCTTCTTCTCCATGCCCTCTTTATATCTGGAGTCAACCCATACCTTATCCTTCAGATAGAAAGCAACATCCTCAACTTTCTTGACTACCTTCGTCTCATAGCCCGAGTAGCCCTTCTTCATCTTCGCTATGTCCTCGGCGATGCTCACGCCCAGTTCACTCTCCCTCATAGCTTTCTCACTAAAGGTTGGAGCTCCACCACTGAAACCTATGCTGTCCATCGCCCTCGCCTCCTCCGCACCCAGTGGTCTGTATATGATTGTGCGGGGCTCGGTGCCTGTAATCTCCGAGATAAACATAGATGTGTATGGGGTAACGATACCATAGCGCTGTGCAAGATACTTTATCTCCTCCACTAACTCCTCATTTTCGCCATGAAGTCGTATCTCATCCAGATAGTATGCCACCTGCCTGGTAGCCCAGAGAACGGGGATATAGGGGTGTTTGCTCTTTTTGAAGTCGGCGGTGAATGTGTAAGTGCTCTCAACGCCCTCTATCAAACCTGTCAGGTAAATGCTGGTTATTCCCTCGCCCTTATATCTGCCCATCACCACAATCTGCTGACCCGCAAATATGCTACCAAGTTTTGCTGGCTGAACATCATAAACTTCAATCTCGCCGAAGTCCAGGCGAGCGTCCACCAATGCGGGCTTGGATATGGCATCATAGAACCTGACCACAGCATCGTCAATGTTCTCGTATGGAGCAATATACTCAGTCATACCATGTAGGGTCTCCGATATCCGGTCAAGGAGGAAGGCATTGAGGTCATAGCCCACACCGAAAATATAGCCAATGACACTCTCATTCGCCTTTGCAATGTTATCCAGTATGGTCGCCTCATCTACGGTCCCAATAGTTGGCTTGCCGTCTGTCAGGAATATAAGCATCCTTACCGCATTTGAATTGCTATCAAACTGCTCTAATGATTTTATTAGTGCTTCATTGATGTTGGTTCCACCTCTGGCTTCAATACTGTCAATATATTCCAGCGCCTTTGCTTTATTGTCTTCATTTGCGGAGACGGGTTCATCAAATAGCATTGCGACCTCCGACGAGAAGGATATTACATTGAAGCGGTCTATGAGGTTTAAGTGTTCAACACAGTAGGAGAGTGCTTTCTTGACCTGCTCTATCTTCTCACCACGCATTGAACCCGATTTATCTACTACAAATACAATCTCTCTCGCCTGATCTAAGCCCTCCTTACCTACAGACGGTGTCATCAGTAGAAGGAAGAAGCCATCTTCTTGCGGCTCCTTGTGGGTAACCAAACTCAATCCATAGCCCTCCTCAGTCAGTTCATAGTAAAGGTAGAGGTCCTTATCGGGCTTGACATCCTCCTGCTTCAATACTACTTCGTATTCCCTTGTGGATTTCATATTGACCGTTATCTTGTGCGATGGGGAGAATACATTCACGATGTCTCTGTCCGCCTTAAGGTTTATCTTAATATCAAGGTTCTTTATGGGCTTCTCGGTAAAGTCATCAATGTTTAGTGGATACACATAGCAGTTGAGGGAGCCCTCTTTCTTGACTATCTCCGAATACTTTAACTGCACCCGTTTCTTGCCATGGGCGGGAATGTCGGAGACCCTGGCTCTGAATAGACCCCTGCCATAGAAACTCAAGAGCGCCGGGTCAATCTTCTTCCTGATGTATTCCTGATAGAGCCTCTCCGCCTCATCAGCATCCATAATCTCTGCCGATATCTTCTTACCATCCACATACATATAGAATTCACTCACTGCGGCGTCCTCGGGGAGTGGGAATATATAGTCGCCCTCCAGAACCACATCGTTGTCATTTATGAACACCTCGTCAACGGTGGTATAGGCGAGTTCGCCGTCAATCTCCACATCTACGATATGTTCACCGATAGAGAGTTTTGGCGGGACGGGTAGAGACCAGTATGGTGGCTCAATGGGGATAATTCCACCGTCAGACAGGGCTATTCCCGCTAATAACAGAATAATTGATAGAAATATAAATCTTCTCATAGTATAACCTCCAGTTTACAAGGACTCTTCAGATTTCTTACTAAATTCTACCAGATTGATGAGCATCCTGGTTCTGTTTTTATTGAATGTATTTCTGGCGAAGGGGAAGAGACCATTGTAGATTGTCTCTACCTCTCTCATTATGCTATCTACCTGTAAGCCAACCCTGTCTATTATGCCGGAGATGAACTTGACCGGTCGCCACCCGGATATTACACTCCGCAATAATTCGGTTCTAACACTTCCCTCAAAGACATCCCTGCCAAGTTCAGTGAGCGATACCTCTTTTTGAGACATTCTTAAAATACCAAGTTTGTCAAGCATCTTCATAATATCCCTCACACCAGATAGACCTATTCTATAACCACTATCTTTTAGACATATTGCCACCTCATAGGGTTTAACTATACCCCTGGCTATAACGGTTCCTGTGGCAATCAGGGTCTCCATATTGAGGTTTGCCATACCGCTCATCACATCCTCTATATGCCACAGATAGTCAATGCCCCCCTTAAATCCACCATCTACTGACCTGATAATCGGCACATCTGCCTGCTCAAGTTTGAACTCACCTCTCAGAATGCCAGCCCTTCTCACCCACTTCTCATATATGTCGCTTATCAGGGTAGCCCCACTCTCAGAATGGATTGGCTCTCTCCACTTGTTTGAGATTGTTCTGGTGTTAATATGAGCATACTCTGTTTTGATGCTTTCTCTATTTATTGACACCCTCTCAATATGTGCATTAATATACCAGCCCTCCTCCATAATACCTATTTCCCTCTCAATTGCTCCAAGCATATCAGGGAGCGATATATGTATTATATCCCTGTCGGATTCAGCACCCATAACTTCCTTTTGCGAGGTCAATACAAGACCGTCATAGCCACACGAGAGCGCCTGCCTTAATCTCACTTTAATATCCTCAATGCCTGGAATGTTCCTGGTAAAGCGCGCCTCAAGTGCCAATCTTTTTCCATCTTTCTCAATAAGACCATCAAACTGAACCCACTTACCCGATGGAAGGCGGATATTAAACTGCCTGTTTAATATCCTGTATCCCAAATACCTCTCAAGAGTCAGAAGTGAGAAAACCTCAAAGGAATATCCTGACGCCTTAGCAGGGAATAGAACTCTCATCTGTGAAGCCATTCTATAAAGTGACTCATCTTTTCCCCATATCCCCCGTTGCAGAATACAACATCCACGCTTTTAGGTATCGCACCATCCACCACCCCTTTAAACTCCGAACCCATTAGAAGGTATATCTCACCATAATTCTCTGTTTCTATCAACTTTCTAAGAGAGCGGTGTATCTCCTCTCTCTTCTCCCTCAATCTCCGATGTGGTTCCTGTTCTTCATAGTATGGTATCAGGTAATCAGCGGATATCAGACCATATCGTCCTGAGAGTATTACCACATCAACATCGTCTATTCTATCATCGCTGAATACACGCTTCCTCACAACTCTGTGCCACCCGCCGTCGTATCTATCTATTGCGCGAATAATACCTTTGTTCGGTCTCTTTCTTCTTCCACAGGAGAGTATTAGCAGTTTCTTCATATATGCAAATCAAGTTTAACATAAACATGTGGACAATATCTGACTGTGCTTGAAAAAACGATACAGAGATTGAGAAAGAGCGACCCACAATGGGTCGCCCATGTGTATATTCTCTTCTTCCCTGGTTCTTTACACTACGCCCTGGTCAAGCATTGAGTCCGCGACCTTCTTGAAGCCGGCGATGTTAGCGCCATTGACATAGTTGCAAAAACCGTCCTCTTCCATTCCATACTTACGACACTGCTCGTGTATGGCGACCATTATCCCCCTCAGTTTATTATCAACCTCTTCGCGAGTCCATGATAGATGCTGACTGTTCTGTGACATCTCAAGACCTGAGACGGACACACCACCGGCGTTTGCTGCCTTGCCGGGTCCATAGAGCACCTTCGCCTTGAGGAATATATCTACGCCCTCAGGTGTGGTAGGCATATTTGCACCCTCGCTTATTACATATACACCGTTCTTGACCAGGTTCTCCGCATCCTTCTTGTTTATCTCATTCTGGGTTGCACTTGGGAATGCACAGTCCGCCTTGATAGCCCACATCGGGTTATAGTCAAGGTCGGAATTTGCAGGTGTGTATTCTACCTTATACTCGTCAGCATATTCCTTGATGCGACCTCTTCTCACATTCTTAAGCTCCTTTACATACTCAAGCTTCTCGTCGTCAATGCCTGCAGGGTCATAGATAAAGCCACTAGAGTCGGATAGTGTTACCACCTTCCCTCCCAGCTGAATTATCTTCTCTACCGTGTATTGAGCGACATTGCCTGAACCGCTGACCAGGCAGACCTTACCTTCCAGCGTCTCACCTCTGGTCATCAGCATCTCCTCGGCAAAGTAGACAGAACCGTATCCGGTCGCTTCGGGTCGGATAAGGGAACCACCCCAATTAAGACCTTTGCCGGTGAGAACCCCATTAAATCTACCGGTCAATTTCTTATATTGCCCGAACAGAAAGCCAATCTCTCTAGCACCAACGCCTATGTCACCTGCAGGAACATCTATATCCGGTCCAAGATACTTGTAGAGTTCATTCATGAAGTTCTGACAGAAGCGCATCACCTCATCATCACTTCTGCCCTTGGGGTCAAAGTCAGAGCCGCCCTTACCTCCGCCCAGCGGGAGGGTGGTGAGTGCATTTTTGAAGATCTGCTCAAAGCCCAGGAACTTGATGACACTCAGATTAACAGTGGGGTGAAAACGAAGACCTCCTTTATAGGGACCAATAGCATTGTTGAACTCAACCCTGAAACCCCTGTTCACCATAACATCACCATCATCTGTAGTCCATGGCACCCTGAATATAAACACCCTATCGGGCTCTACAATCCTCTCTATTATGTTCGCTCTCTTATACTGCGGGTTCTTCTCCACGAAGTCAGCAATTGAGGTTAATACTTCCTCAACTGCCTGTAAAAACTCCGGCTGGTTGGGATTGCGGGCTCTAATCTTATTGAGTATTTCCTCCATTACCTGCCAACCTCCTGTATAGACATAAAATCAGTCATAAAGATAATATCTGCACGGTTTCATTTTACCTACCGTCACTTTGTATTGCGAAGTTTATAACACAGCCGTCCATATAAGTCAATTATTAATCTAAAATATGAATGAATGTAGCATCTGTCTGGCGAAATCTGAATAAAATAAAATAGTAATTGAATAAGATGCTTAATTTGATATTATATCACAATGACTGAGGAGAAGAAATCATACTTCTGGCTGAAGACCTCCATCTTCTTTGGATATATTATCGTCATCCTCGTGATGATTACATCCGCAGGGACTCTTCCCGAAAAGCTGATTGTAAGGTATATTGGATGGGTAATATTCATCGTGGGATTCATCGTCTGGCTTCCTGCGAGAATTCAACTTCGTAAATACTATACTTCACTTCCAGAGGCATATAAAATAATCAAGACAGGAATATATGCTAAAATCAGGCATCCCATATATATCGGTGTTGAACTGATGTTTGCAGGTTTCTCATTGGTCCTCTACTCCCTGTGGGGTCTGGTATCAACAATAGTGCTAATTACCGCTCTACACTATTACAGAATAATAGAAGAGGAGAGATTGCTTGAGGAGAGATTTGGCAAGGACTGGCTTGAATATAAGAAAAACACATGGTTTTAGGTCATATAATTAAATATGACCTTATGACAGAATTGCACTTTAACATACAAAAGGGGGAGCATTTCACTCCCCCCATTCTCAATCAAGGTCTTTTTATTATCTTGATATAACTATGCGGGCTGTATCTACCGCTTCGCTGTTTGACAGGCGCAGGAAGTATAATCCCTCTGATAGGTTCTCCACACCAAAACTGAACTCTGTTTCTCTCTCGCTTGCTTCAACTGCGATGCTATCTACTTTTCTTCCTGCAAGGTCATACACCTCAAGGGTTGCCGGTTTCTCGCTTGTATAGCTCACAGTTATACTATTGCTTGCGGGCAGCGGATATACTACGGTGATGCCGAATGAGGCGGGCGCACCCTCATAGGTGCCCTCTGTCGTGCCAAGAAGCGACGGCTCATCATACTGCACTACCTCAACCGCATAGCGATAGACCTTGCCATCCTCAACATCACCATCTATAAATGTGTAGGGTGATTCACCGGTTATTAGGTTATCATTGAGCTTATCACCAAGAAGAGCAAGAGATTGCTGGTCTGTCATTTCTTCTCCTGGTGATACCTCAACCCGGTAGATATTGAATCCATCAAAGTCCTCATCTGCCTCTACCTGCCAGCGGATTAACATACCTTCACCCTTTGGAACTGCCTCAAGGTAAACCAGTTCAATATCTTCCGTCCCAGTAAGCGCATTATTCAAATTGATGCGACCGCTACCCATATTACCATTTTCCCACTGTGGTTCGTTAGGCATAGGGTCTGTGTATTCCTCAATTCTATCAAACAGGTCGTCTCCGTCCCATGATGGCCAGTGTGCCTTCAATATCGCTGCTTCTCCACAGACATGCGGAGCAGCCATTGATGTTCCACTCAAATTAGTATAGGTATGGGAGCCGTAATGGTAGCGATATGTGCTATAGATATTAGTTCCTGGGGCGGACACATCAACATGACTACCATATGATGACCAATATGGACGACGGTCAGATTGAGTTGTGGCAGCAACACACAAAGTGTCGTTTCTCCCAGCAAGATAGTGGACATAATAGCTACCAGTATTTCCTGCTGCAACCACCACAAGGACACCGTGCGATGTGGCATAACTACACGCAGCCGATATACCACCGCTATTACTTGATGACCAGCTACAGTTGATTACATCAGCGCCCATATCGGTGGCATAATAGAATGCTGAAGCACAGAAATCCATGCGAACATAACCATACGCACCGGAGCCCCAGCCAACGCGGAGACACATTATACGAGCACCCCAGCCAACACCTGCGATTCCTTTGTTATTATTGGTGATAGCACTGGCTATCCCCGCACAATGTGTGCCATGTCCATACCAATCGGTGGGGTCGTTATCGGGAGTGTATTTATCCTCTCCACTGTCTCCTGATACACCATGAACCCAGTCCCAACCAATGTAGTCATCCACATAGCCGTTACCATCATCGTCCACACCGGTTGTCCCGCCAACCTCGTCCTCATTTTTCTATATGTTGCCTCCTGAGTATGGAAGGTCGTCGCCGCCGAGGTCCGGATGTTCGTAGTCAACACCTGTATCTGCTATAGCAATTATGGGCGAATCGTCGCCATGCTCAATATCCCAACCCTCAGGAGCATCAATGTCGTGGTCGTTACCCTGGTCAAGAGCCCATTGAGAATCAAAATAGGTGTCATTTGGAACAGTTCTGAATATCGGGCAGATATCTATGGGTTCAACATGCTCTACCCACTCGTTCGCTTCATAAGCAGAGAGAACCTCATCTACTGAATGAACAGGGTCAAACCAGATGCGGTAGTATCCCGAAAGGTCTATCTCATTTGGGTCTTCAGGGTGTTTAGAACCAACGAAAAGCTGGTCTATCATATAGACATCATATCTACGAGCCAACGAATCAAGTGAACTGATACCTATTGTAGCAATCCCATTAACATTGTTAACCGATATTTCTCTTAAAGGGTACTTAAAATTGACAACAATACAATCTTCTACGCGTGAATGACCTTCAGGTAGGTCATAAGCAAAGACAACTGCTGAAGCCAATATTAATAAAACAGAAACTACTCTCATAACAATCTCCTTTCATATACTAAAGGAATATAACATATTTTCCTAAGAAGTTAACAATAAATCGTCTTGGAAACAATGTTTTATAATAACGAAGATTCATATATATTTGAGGTAAAATGGAACTATTAACAATCAAGTTCATGCATTTCGCCGAATCTATTGACAGTAATCATGTTTTTTAATATATTCTTTATTGAAAGCGGGCATAACTCAGTGGAAGAGTGTCAGCTTCCCAAGCTGAAGGTCGCGGGTTCAAATCCCGTTGCCCGCTCTTGTAATTTTTAATATTCTTATATTTCAAATATCATTAATGTTATGCTATCATCATCAGATTAACCGACAAAACATCTCTATGGAAAAGAAAAAAACCATAGTTATTCTCTTCGGTGGAGTAAGTGGTGAACACAATGTATCACTTATATCTGCCGGGTCAGTCCTCTCCAATATTGACAGAGAACGTTTCAATGTAATTCCCGTTCTTATAGACAGAAATGGAACCTGGTTCACAAACAAGGAAGAAGAGATGCTTTTACGGGATGAAACCAAGGAAGCAATAGAAGTATTCCTCCCTCCACAACCAAAGGTAAAGCGCCTAATCCCGCTCGGGAGCAAGAAACTGCCTCCATCAATGTCCGCAAGCATTGATTGCGTCTTCCCTGTCTTGCACGGACCGAACGGTGAGGATGGCACTATTCAGGGTCTGCTAACACTTACCGACATACCGTTTGTAGGAGCCGGGGTAGTTGGTTCAGCGATTGGTATGGACAAGGAGTATATGAAGATAATATTCAGGGAGGCAGGACTACCTGTAGTTGATTTTGAGATTATACGCTATGAAGAATATTGTGAAGAGAGAGAAAGTATTCTAAATGAAATCATAAAGCAATTTGAATTACCCGTCTTCGTTAAGCCAGCCAATCTTGGTTCAAGTGTTGGCATTACAAAGGTTAAGTTATGGGAAGACCTACCAGAGGCGGTGAAGAAAGCACTTAAATACGATAACAAGATTATCATTGAACAGGGCATTGAACCGGCAAGAGAGCTAGAGTGCTCGGTTCTTGGCAATTACAACCCAAGGGCTTCTGAGGTTGGTGAGATAATACCATCCGGAGAGTTCTACGACTATGAAGCAAAGTATATTGATAATAGGTCTGAACTCATAGTACCTGCCAGAATACCAAAAAGATTGAGGGAAACGATACAGGAATACTCTATAACCGCTTTTAAAGCCATTGACTGCAGAGGTATGGCAAGGGTAGATTTCTTATATAACCTCCACAATGAGCTGTTGTTTATAAACGAACTGAATACAATCCCTGGTTTTACACCAATATCAATGTATCCGAGATTATGGCAAGAGAGTGGTATTGAGTATTCAGACCTGATAACAGAACTTATTGAGCTGGCGCTTGAAGAACACAAGTCAAGAAAGAGAATTTCGCATATGATAGAATAGTATAATTTATTATGGAATATTAAATTAATTGACATGAGAGAATATGTTGGAGTAATACACCTACATACAGAATACTCGGATGGATGGGGGACCTACGAGCAGATTATGAAAACTGCAAAAGAGGTGGGTCTTGACTTCGTTATAGGCACTGACCACGATACAATTCAACCAAAGCTTGACGGTCTGGAGGGCTATCACAACGGTGTGCTCTTGATATGTGGTTATGAGATTACACCCGAAATAAACCACTACCTGGCGATAGGAACTGATAAACTAATCCCCCCCTCCGACAATCCGCAGGACTATATTGATGATGTAAGAGAATCAGGTGGTCTTGGTGTAATAGCACATCCACATCATATCGGTATAAAGCGGTTTGGGGTTGATGCGTTCCCCTGGAATGACTGGAGTGTGAACGGTTACGATGCTATGAGCATCTGGGACCTTGTCAACGACTGGGGAGAGAACATTAATGGCTATGTATCAGGTCTTCAGGGTTTGATAAATCCCGCTGGCTATATTAGCGGTCCAAATCCAAAAACGCTTCATTTGTGGGACGAACTCAATAGGGAGCGCCTTGTGGCTGGTATCGGTGAGCTGGACAATCATAACACCCATTTCAAGGTGTTCGGCATAACAGTGGAGGTATTCAAGTGGGAGTTCGCCCTCAAGACCATAAGAAATCATCTGCTTATTGATGATATCACAGGAGATTACGAAAGGGACACGAAACACATAATTGATGTCATAAAGAGAGGTAGATTGTTCGTCGCCAATGACTACTTTGAGAACTCAAGGGGATTTGAATTCTTTGCCCTCCTTGATGGAGGCAAGCGTGCCTATATGGGTGAACGCCTCCCTGCAGGAACAAGAATGAACCTCTTCATCAACTCACCTAAAAAAGCATACATCCTACTCTTTCATAATGGCAATCTGGTAAAGGAGAAGTATTCTACCAATCTAACCTATGCAACAGACAAGAGTGGTGTATGGAGGGCAGAGGTTCACCTCCAGAAGGGCTTGTGGAGGAGAGGTTGGATTTACTCTAATCCCATTACCATAGAAGGGAATTATTAAATGTTGGAGTGCGACTTTCTCATAATTGGTTCTGGAGGGGGTGGGCTATTCTCTGCTCTCCATCTCGCTCCCTATGGAAAGACAATCATTTTATCAAAAAAAGACCCAAACGAAACCGCTACCTCATATGCCCAGGGAGGAATAGCAGCTGTTCTATCCAAGGATGATTCATATAAGAGCCACATTGAAGATACACTCAAATTGGGTTGTGGTATATGCAGAGAAGATGTGGTGAGGGTGATTGTAGAATCAGGACCCGAAATCATAAGAGACCTTGAGAATCTGGGAGTCATATTTGACAGGGATGAAGATGGTTATCACCTCAGCATTGAAGGCGGGCATTCTAATAGGCGTGTTGCTCACATCCGCGACCAGACAGGCAGGGTATTCCAAGATGTTCTCTATCACAACGCTGTGAATACAGATGCTAAAATAATTACGAATGCCCTTGCAGTTGACCTTATCGTTGATGAGGATGAAGGTCAAAGGACATGCTATGGTGCGGTTGTTCTCACTCCAGATGGCACCATTGAAGACATAAGAGCGAAGATAACCATCCTTGCTACTGGTGGTGCGGGCAAGGTATATCTTGTTACCAGCAACCCCGACATCTCTACAGGCGACGGCTTGGCAATGGCTTATAGAGCCGGCGCAAAAATAATCAATATGGAGTTTGTGCAGTTTCACCCCACCTGTCTATACCTGCCAGGGGCAAGACCTGCACACGAGAGGACTTTTCTGATAACAGAGGCGGCGCGGGGAGAGGGTGCCATACTGACCACCATAGACGGTGACAGATTTATGCCTGCATATGACCATCTGGCAGAACTCGCTCCAAGAGATGTGGTCTCAAAAGCCATATATGATGTTCTAAGCAAGACAGGCGACGACTATGTCCTGTTGGATATGAGACCTATAAGGGGTGTATCTCTCAAGCGCAGATTCCCTTATATCTATGAGAACTGTCTCAAGTGGGGGTATGATATAACCATGGAACCAATTCCTGTAATCCCCGCTGCGCACTACATATGTGGTGGTGTAGAGACCAACCTGAACGGGAGAACAAGCATTGAACGCCTCTATGCAGTAGGTGAGGTAGCATACACCGGTATGCACGGTGCGAACCGCCTGGCGTCTAACTCACTTCTTGAAACATTCGTTATGGCAAAGAGGGCATCACAGGACGCCATAAAACTGTCAAAGAAAGTAAAAAATTCAAATAAAACCAGGGTACATATCCCTACGAGTAAGATACCCACCCAAGAGAAGATTGTCATCTCGCATGAGTGGAACTCCATCAGGCGTGTTATGACATCCTACGCATCCATGATGAGGTCAGACCACCGTCTAAACCTCGCTGATAAATATCTCGCCCTGATAGGAGACATACTCAAGGTTGACTATAAGAAATACGCACCATCCCTGGACCTCGTGGAAACCTTCAACCTGCACCATGTCGCCTGTCTCATCGTCAAATCCGCTCTTATGAGAAAGGAATCAAGAGGGCTCCATTATAATGTGGATTATCCACAGCAGGACGATGAGAACTTCAGAAAGGAGACGGTAATCACATCATACGAGGAGGAATAATCTGACTATTAGAGCAACCGTAGATAGAATCGCCATTATTGACTTTGGTTCGCAATATACTCAACTGATAAGCAGAAGGGTGAGAGAGTTCAATGTATTCAGCGATATACTCCCGCCGAATGTAAGGCGAGAAGACCTTGAGCCAATTGAACGCTTGAAGGGCATAGTTCTCTCCGGCGGTCCACACTCTGTTTATGAGAAGGATGCACCCTACCCGCCCGACTTCATCTTTGATATGGGCATCCCTATTCTTGGAATATGCTACGGTCATCAGTATATTGCCCATAAGTTCGGAGGGAAGGTAGCATCGGTTGAGAAGCGTGAATATGGCTATGCCAAGTTGAGAGTTATTGGTAAGCCGAAGTTGTTCAAGCGCTGGGGCAGGGATGGGCAGGTGTGGATGAGTCATGGTGATAGCATTGAGACACTCCCCAAGGGCTTTACCGCTATCGCCGAGACCGACAACTCGCCCTATTCAGCGATAGTAAGCGATGATGGCAACATCATCGGCGTCCAGTTTCACCCTGAGGTGAAACACACCGAGCGAGGGAGTGAGATACTGAAGGGCTTTGTCATTGATATCTGCAATGCAAGGCGACAATGGACACCTGAGCATTTCATAACCGAGGCGACGGACGAGATAAGAGAGATTGTGGGCGGTGAAAAGGTATTGTGTGCTGTATCCGGCGGCGTTGACTCCAGCAGTTTGGCTATGCTATTGCGAAGGGCAGTGGGTGAGCAGGCGATATGCATCTTCGTTGACAATGGTCTTCTACGCTTAAATGAGCGGGATAAAGTGAAAAGGTCTCTTGGAAAACTCATAGGTTTGGAGGTTATTGATGCCAGACGGCGCTTCCTTGACGCACTGAGAGGCATAATAGACCCGGAGGAGAAACGCAGGATAATAGGTGAGACATTCATCAGGGTTTTTGAAGAGCGGGCGAGGAAGGAGAAGAATCTAAGGTTTCTGGCACAGGGGACGCTTTATCCTGATAAGATTGAATCAGAACCCGTGATGGGTCCCTCCACCACCATAAAGACCCACCACAATGTGGGTGGACTGCCAGAGAAGATGGACCTTGAACTAATAGAGCCGTTCAAGTTTTTATTCAAGGACGAGGTTCGCAAGGTGGGACGGGGACTAGGGCTTTCGGATGAGATTATAGGAAGGCATCCATTTCCGGGACCGGGCTTAGCTGTTCGTGTAGTAGGTGAGGTTGACGAGGAGCGTTTAGAAATACTTAGGCAGGCGGATGCGATAGCAATGGAGGTGCTTGAGAGGGCGGGCTGGTATGATAAGACCTCGCAGGCGATAGTGGTTCTACTGCCGGTGAGAAGTGTAGGAGTGATGGGGGATGCACGCACCTATGAGAATGTGGTGGCGCTGAGGTGCGTTATTACAGAGGACTTTATGACGGCGGACTGGGCGCGCCTGCCGTATGATGTATTGGCGGAGATAAGCAGAAGGATTACAAATGAGGTTAAGGGCGTGAACCGCGTTGTCTATGACATTACAACGAAGCCTCCTGCGACAATAGAGTGGGAGTGATATTATACAACCCTCTGTAGAATTTATATGCATTATATGCAACAAGTAATTAAACAGATTTTCATCTAATTTTTAGTAACATAAATCTAGTATAGGATTCAATCTGATTACCTCCCCATAGGACAATTATGACACAATAAGTTCAATGCTGAAGCAGATAGGGATAACAAGCGATTAAATAATTGAACTTCTTAGGTAGTCATTACTTCTCACCGAGCAGGGCTATAAATACAGAATAGTTGAAGCGGATTAGATTGCGATTAGCGTTAATACTTAAAAGACTTAGTATCTGAATTTCATATGTTATAATTCAATAAAGAGGAGTGAAGGTGTAGAAATGGGAGATAAAAGACAATATATGGTAGATGATAAAGGAAAAAAGATAGCCATAGTTCTTGATATCGGCGAATACGAGGAATTAATTGAGGACCTCCACGACCTGTCAGTTGCACTTGAGAGACAGGACGAAGATGAAATTCCCCATAAAGAAATAACATCCAATCTCAAAAAAGAAGGTATCATCAAATAATATATAATGCCAGCACTGGAGATATTCTGGAGGCGGTCTGCGGAAAAAGATTTAAGAAAGATACCTACCAAGACAGTCCCAAGAATAATAAACAAAATAGAGAAACTATCTGATAATCCCCTTCCCGGAGGGGTTCGAAAACTTGAAGGTGCGGTGAGGACATATAGAGTTAAAGTTGGCGAATACAGGGTGGTCTATCAGATTGATAGGGAGACGAACAAAATAATAATTATCTATATCAGACACAGAAAAGACGCATATAAAGACCTATAACATAAACTCTGAAATTCCTCACCAAGCAGGGCTATGAATAAAGAATAGTTGAGGCGGATGAGGTGGGGGTTGATATATAATCTTAAGGTCACCACATCAGGCAGTTCAGGCATGATTTTCCTCCTTAAATTCCAGGTAGCGTCGTATTCTAATTTAGATAAAATAGATGTATGAG
>QMNJ01000006.1 GCA_003647715.1 Candidatus Coatesiibacteriota bacterium | reverse complement strand
GACATCTGCAATCCAGATATGGTAAGAACAGCGATGAAAGATACCGACTGCGTTTTTCACACCGCCGCAATGGTAAAGACCAAGGTGAAGGAGCCCTCGCTCTTTGAGAGGATAAATGAGGGTGGATTGAAAAATATCATTGATGCTTCAGACAGTTTAGGGGTTCAGCTAATATACACCTCATCATTTATTGCCCTCGGTCCAAGCGATGGTCTCCCAAGGAGGGAGGGTGATTCAATTACACCTAACACGGGCTTCAACGACTATGAGAGGACCAAGCGAAATGCCCTCGTTCTTGCCAGAAATGCTATGAGCGAGGGAAGGGAGATTGTAGTTCTTGAGCCGGGTGTAATCTATGGACCCGGGAGGTTAACCTCGGGCAACCTGATTGCAGGCATAATCATAGACAGAGCAAAAGGTAAAGACCCGCTTCTGCCCAGGTTCTCTGACAGGAGGTGGAGCTTCGCCTACATTGGCGATGTGGTTGATGGGCATATACGAGCATATGAGAGGGGCATAAAGACCGGCGAGTTCACATTAGGGGGTGACAACCGCTCGCTCGGCGAGTTCTTTGACATATTAAACGATGTATCGGGCATTGCGAAGCCCGGTATGGTAGTTCCCTTCTTTATAGCGAAGTTAAAGGCGCTCTTCTGGGACGAGGCGGTTAAATTCGGCTTACTAGGAAGGGAGCCAAAGATTACCCGAGGGGTGTTAAATATCTATAAGCACTCCTGGGAGTTAGAGTCAAAAAGAGCTAAAGAGACCCTTGGTTACACTATCACACCGCTTGAGGAGGGGTTGAAGAAAACGGTTGATTGGCTTAAGAATGAAGGATTGATATAGGCGGTCTAACCACCTATACCCGCCTGCTTTGATAATACCCGCCCCTCTATTATATCTCTCAACCTACTGAGACCCTGACCGTATTTCGCCGAGATGGGAACAGCATCAGGAAATGCACTCACTCTCGCCTCAATCTCCTCCCTCCCCATCAGGTCAATCTTGTTTATTACCCTTATAGTCGGTATCTCCTCCGCACCCAGTTCATAAAGCACTCCCTCCACAATGTCAAGCTGTTCAAATATACGCCTGTCGGTGATATCAAGGATGATGATTATTAGGTCTGCTTCCCTTACAATATCAAGTGTCGCCTTGAAAGCATCAACAAGTGTATGAGGTAGTTTGGATATGAAGCCCACTGTATCAGATACCACCACATCTCCCGCCCCCTCCACATAGAACCTCCTGGTGGTAGTATCAAGGGTGGAGAAATAACCCTCCTCCACAAACACCTCCGCACCTGTGAGCGCATTGAGAAGCGTTGACTTACCAGAGTTGGTGTAGCCGACCAGCGTTATGTGAAAAACCCCCCTTCTTCTCCTTCTCGAACTTGCATATCTCTTTCTCTTCTCCACCCTTTCTATCTGGTTCAACAACTTTGCTATACGATTCCTTATCCTTCGCCTGTCCACCTCTAATTTTGTCTCGCCCGGACCCCTTGTTCCTATACCACCGCCGAGGCGCGATAGAACCTTGCCCTTGCCCACCAGTCGTGGCAGAAGGTATGTCAACTGGGCGAGTTCAACCTGTATCTTTCCCTCCATCGTAGATGCATGGCGGGCGAATATGTCAAGAATTATCTGGGTTCTATCAAGCACCTTGCAGTCAAAGGCGTCCTCCATATTGACTACCTGCCTGGGCGATAGTTCCACATCAAAGGCGACAAAGTCAACTCCTTCTTCCTGGCAAAGCTCGGTAATCTCATTCACCTTACCACTTGATATGTAGGTAGCAGGGTAGGGCTTCTTCTGCCTGCACATAACCCGACCCATCACCACCGCTCCACAAGCCCTCACCAACCTCTCCAGTTCCTCAAGCGACTCCTCTGGACTTACTATATTCTCCTCATATGGAGAATCAATGCCGACAATTACTGCTGTCTCTCTTCCCTGTTCATCCATATAGAGATTTATACCTACTTTATTATAACACCATTAAATATGGCGAGTTTCTGTTCCAATTCCTGTCTGTAATGACTCTGTGGTGGCAACTTATCAAGCATCGCCTGGGCTTTTGTGATGTCTCCCATTCTCAGGTAGTTCAGGCAGTTCATATAGAAGATATGCTCCTTCTCAATAGGTCTTACTGCCTTTTTCAGGGCGATGGCAAATACTACAATGATTATTAACGCTATTCTGTCCCTTCTATCCATACCGTTTTACACGTATAATCACTATTTCAGGGTTTATCGTGGGTTACACAATCTGTGATATATCATATTCATCCATGAATGCCTTCAATGCTTCATACCACATCCGTGGTTCACAAAATAACCTCTCATACTTACCAGTATCGAGAACCGAGTATGGCGGTCTCTTCGCCTTTGACTCTATATCACCGGTTGATATCTCAATCAGATTAATACCCTTAAGAAGACCAGCGTATTCCAGGGTTCTCATTGCGAGGTCGTATCTTGAGGCAATACCTGAATTGACAAAGTGATAAATACCATCAGCCCTTTTCTCCATCAGCTTGATAACCGCTTCTGCTAGGTCCTTTGCGTAGGTGGGGGAGCCAAACTGGTCGTTCACTACCCTCAATTCACGCTCTTCTACAGCCCGCCTGTAAACCTTCACGGGAAATGCTATAGGCGATGGTCCAAATAGCCAGGCGCTCCTGACTATAAGCCACCTACCACTATACCCCCTCACCTCAATCTCACCAATATACTTCGTCCTCCCGTAAACATTTATGGGATTGGGTATGTCTTCCTCAACATATGGGTTTCCCTTCTCACCATCAAACACATAATCGGTAGAAATGTATATTATGTATGCCCCAACCTCACTTGCCGACTCTACCACATATCTGGTTCCATCTACATTCACCCTATGAGACCTCTCCGGGCAGTCCTCTGCTTCATCAACACCAGTAAAAGCACCCGTATGAATTATCACATCCGGCTTCTCAGCAAGAATAAAACCCTTGACCTCATCCTCAACTGTCAGGTCAAATTCATCAATGTCAGCACCAACTGTCTCATACCCATCATCTATCAGTTTCTTAACCACAAACCGCCCCAACATCCCGCCTGCTCCCGTAACCAACACCTTCACATCAGCACTCATAATCTATTCACCATATCCCGCTTTAGAAAGCCGTTCTCTGTATTGCTTCTCATAATACTCTCTAAACTCACCGCTCTTTATGGGTCGCCACCAATCCTCATTCTCTCTATACCAGTTTACCGTCAACTCCATCGCCTTACCAAATTCATACCTCTGCTCAAAGCCCAGTTCCTTAATCTTGCTTGAATCAAGAGCATAACGTCTGTCATGACCTTGTCTATCATCTACAAACACCATAAGGTCTTTAGAAGCCCCGGTGCGCTCTATTATCTCCTCTGTTATCTCCAGATTTGTTCTAATATTCCCCCCGCCAACATTGTATATCTCTCCAATCTCACCCTCGTGCATCACCAGGTCAATCGCCCTCACTGTATCCATAACATATATCCAGTCCCTCCGATATTGACCATCGCCATAAATTGGCAGAGGTCTGCCCTCAATGGCATTTGTTATGAAGAGCGGGACGAGATTTTCAGGGTATTGATTTGGACCAAAGTTGTTTGATGGTCTTACCATCTTGAACCTTATCCCGTATGTATTAGCATACGATAGTATAAGAAGGTCTCCAGACGCTTTTGAGGCAGAGTATGGATTTCCAGGTCTCAATGGGTAGTTTTCATCTGCGAAGCCCTCCTCAAGCGAGCCATAGACCTCATCTGTGGAGATATGTATGAGCACTTTATCTGTGCCTCTTATCGCCTCAAGCAGATTATAGACACCGAACACATCGGTTGATAGAAAATCGCTTGCATCCATAATCGCTCTATCCACAAATGTCTCGGCGGCAAAGTTTACTACTACATCCGCCTCACTTACTTGAGGCAATATGTCTTCTTTTACGCATATGTCTCCCCTTATAAACTTGTAATTTGTCTTGCCCTCAATCTCTTTAAGGTTCGCCAGATTGCCCCGATAGTTCAATTTATCAATCACCACAACCTGATAGTCGGTGTAGTTATTAACGACAAACTTTGTAAAGTGGGAGCCGATAAATCCCGCCCCACCTGTTATTAGGACATTCATCTCTCCACCACCTTCTGGGAATTTCCATACAATCTCATTGCTACATATATATCCACTAATTTAATAATATCAAATTACGAAGATTTATTTAGATATATCTTCAATCACATACCAAATAAAGATACTCACTATGAAAAAATATCTCTAATCCCAGAACTCCTTTAATATGTCTATAACATAAATAACCTCTTCATCGGTTAATTCAGGATAAATAGGGATTGACAGCGAGAGTTTCGTCAAGTCATCTGCCCTTGAACAATTAAGTGGAATGGTCTTAGCACCTTGAAACAAAGGTGTTCTATTCAGTGCCACAGGGTAATATATTGCGGTATCAACGCCTCTCTCCTTTAAGTGTTTTACCAGAGTATCTCTGCTCTTGCTCTTTATTGTGAACTGATGATAAACCGCTACCCTGTCCTCGTATTCCACTGGAACCTCCACTATGTCTCTGAGAGAGTTACTATATATGTCGGCAATCTCCCTTCTCCTTCTGTTCCAGCCATCTATATGTTTTAACTTTGCCCGTAAAATCCCTGCTTGAATTGCGTCCAGGCGCGACTTTATGCCCAGCATCTCTGGTATATACTTCTCCCTCTGACCATGAACCCTGATGAGGCGCATCTTCTCATAAAGTTTTTCACTATCTGTAATAATCATTCCACCATCACCATAGCAACCGAGGTTCTTGGTGGGGAAGAATGAGAAACAACCGATATCCCCTATTGTTCCAACCTTCTTACCCTTATATTCTGCACCCACCGCCTGCGCACAGTCCTCAATAACAAATAAATTATGCTCTTGCGCTATATTCATCACTTTATCCATATCGCAGGGCAGACCGAACAGATGAACCACAATTATGGCTTTTGTTCTATCTGAAACCGCCATCTCAATATAATTGGGGTCAATATTGAAATCATCACACACATCACAAAAGACCGGCTTTGCACCAACTCTCAGTATCACATCGGCGCTTGCGGTAAACGAATAGGCGGGGGTTATCACCTCATCGCCCTCGCCTATACCAAGAGCCATAAGGGCAACCAGCAGGGCATCGGTTCCAGAGCCCACCCCCACTGCATACTCCGAACCGTTGTAATGAGCAAATTCTCGCTCAAAGTTTTCCACCTCCTCACCAAGAATATATCTTCCAGATGAGATAACCCTGTTGACTGCACTGTCTATTTCATCCTTTATGCTCTTATACTGCCTAATTAGGTCAAGTGCTCTTACTCTCATCATTCCTCCAGACAATATATCTGCTCACCTCTTAATTCATACTCTCTCTCACACTTCTCACACCTATATCGGACACCATCAATAGTCCTCAATCTGCCTCCGCACTCACACATCCAGCCAATATGCTCTGCAGGGTTTCCCACCACCACCGAATAGGGTCTCACATCCTTCACCACCACAGCGCCTGCACCTACAAACGAATGCTTACCTATTCTCACACCACACACAATAGTAGCATTAGCACCTATGGAGGCACCTCTCTCAACATATGTCTCAATCCAACCCTCCTTGTCCTTCTTGGGATATGCGGAGCGTGGGGTGAGGTCATTGGTAAATACCATTGAAGGACCGAGAAAGACATCGTCCTCAACTATCACCCGGTCATAGATACTTACATTGTTCTGAACATGAACATTGTTGCCTATCACTGCCTCACCACCGACGAAGCAGTTCTGACCGAGAACGCATCTCTCGCCTATTCTTGCTTTAGGCATTATATGGCAGAAGTGCCATATCTTCGTGCCCTTGCCAATTATCGCACCCTCATCTACGACTGCGGTCTCATGAACGAAGTAATCAGCCATTTATAGCTTACCTCCTACCGATATATAAACAAATACATCATGTAATACATGTATTTCAGATTTTTTGCTTTCATACCCTAATCAACTGATGTGAAATCCTTAAACCTCCTGTCTATATCATCCCTAAGTTCCTCTCCAGCGCTTTGAAACACATCTAGTAACTCATCATAAATATCATCACTGGCAACAAAATTCCAGAATTCTTCACCCACTAATATCTCACCCTCTGATAAATCAAATAGCCCTTTTAATGTCCATCTCTCATATGGCTCCGGATGATAGGGATTATAAGGAATAGCGATTCTTGTAAATACTTTTGCATTCTTATTCTGACTAAGTCTGAGCCCTGTCCATCTCATAAGTTTTAGTTTCAATGCTACAAATTCTTTAATATTTGGCTTTGCACTTGTGATATCGAAATAATTCTCTATGTCTTCTATTTTCACAAATAGGTCAACAAGTGAATCAGGGTCCTTTTTATCCTCTCCTTCCTTAATATTATTTCTAATTTGTTCTATTTCAAACATCTTATTTGACTTAATTTCTCCCTTTCTTAATTGGTATTGTATACCTCTGATTAATTCCTCTGTTCCATCATCTATCTCTCCAAGCAATATATATTGTCTTTTAGCATAATTACCTGCACTTTTAGCCAAAATTACTGCAATTTGTTCCCACAAAGATATACCAAAGGTAGTATTCATAGATTGGATGAAAGAGAACATTTCATAACGGTCTTTACCCAATAGACGATGATGAAAAGGCATATAAACTGTTTCAGGTTTATAATTAATTAATTTCTCTCTCACTGTGTTAGTCAGAAGATTAAAAATATTATTTTTTGTTCCTGATGATAAAGACATTATTAAATTTTCCTAAAATAAAATATAGATTCAAAATACTTATTAGAATCCCTCTCGGTTCTCATTAGAACAGGTCTTTCAAAAACATCTATTAAACTAAATCCACATTCATCTCCTATATTGGGATATAGATTATACTTATCATTTGCAACTATAAATATTGGAGCTTTATCTCTTAAATGCTTTGAAACATTCTTAAACACTTCAACAATTCCTTTTACATACTCTTCTCTTGCAACTTCAGATTGTCCTTTACTTGCCCTTCCTATCTCTAAATTATCTAACCTTGGAAAATCAAATAATTCATAAGCATATCTATGTTGCTCATGGTAATCTATTATACCAACATATGGAGGAGAGGTAAAAATACCATCTATCATAAAATTAATTGGTAGTTCAAAAGTCCTTGAGTCACCATGATAGATTTTAATGAATGCTTCGGTCCTTATTTGTTCAAATTCTTTAATACGCTTTATTGTGTCATAACTATAACGATTTATAAACTTCAACGCTTCATCAATTGGTTTACAATATCTCTTGTGTTTTATACACCAGTATGTCTCTCTTACAGGTCTCTTGGGTCTAGCCAGGTCATAATGAGGAATCAACCTTGACGAGCGAGCAGACCTAGATAATATTGTCTTTAATACATCCTGATTCCTGTAATCACCTATAATACTCCTATAAAACAGAATCTCCTGTAATGCTCTATCGGAAAACCATTCATTTAGATATTCACTGTCAGTATCAAACCTTTCTACCTCTCCAAATAATGTATTCGTTCCTTTAGTAATCTTCCTACTGAATGCCTTCAACCTCTTTAGTGCATCCTTAACTTCCTTTTCAACTTCTACAATGTCATAACTATTTGTCTTCACTCTCTGTATCAATACATTAAAAGGCGATAATTCAATTCCTATAGAATTAATTCCCAATACATTTGCCTCAACCAAAGTTGTTCCTGAACCTGAGAAAGGGTCAAGAATAATGTCACCCTGCTTGAAATACTTTTTCAGAAATACCTCTACAAGCTGGGGAATGAATTTACCGAGATATGGATGCAAACGATGAACATGCTTGGTGCGGTCTTTTTCTCTTACACCAATAAATGTCAAATCATTACCTAATACATCAATATTTTTTTTTATATCTACTATCTCTTCTATTTGCTTCAGGTCAATTCCAAACTTCTCAGCAGCAATCCTAATATCTTCATTCATTCTACCCTTGTATCCTTATCCTTCCGAAATTATACCAAAAATCGCTAGATTAAAATATCTATACCTACATCATATGCCCTCTACCCTCACCCTCTTACCGCCTTTTCGTATTGATTTCATCGCCGCCTCTAAAACCAGCAACACCTCAAGCCCCTCCCTGCCATCAGTTATCATCGGGCTTTTCGTCTCAATCGCCTTGAGAAATGCCTCTATCTCCACTGTAAGTGGCGGGGTGTCATCAACCTCTATAGTTTGAACATCAAGTTCGGGTAATCTACACCTCCTCACCCAGTCATCTATAGTATCCACATCTTCAGGTGGTCTGAGAACCTTGAGCGGTTCGTCACCCGTGCATGAGTGCCAGATTACTCCCCTATCGGTGAATATAACCACCTCCTGCCTCTTCTCTACAGACAGCCATGTAATATGTGAATAGGATGGAATACCATCAAAATCCATATACAAGAATGCTATATCTTCAATCTGCTCCTGCAATAAACAATCACCCATACATGAGACACCATTAGGCATTCTGCCAAAAAGATAGAGAAGAATGGAAACATCGTGGACACCTAAACTGTATAGGGTGTTCTCAACATCCCTAACCACTCCAAGGTTTGTCCTCCTGGTGAAAACATATATCTGCCTGCCATAGTCCAAAAGCATCTCTTTCATCTTGATTACCGCCGGATGATATACCAGAAGATGCCCCACCCCTAATATAAGCGAGTTTTTTTCTGCTATCTCCACCAATTCCATTCCCTCATCTGAACTCAACGCAAGCGGCTTCTCCACCAGAACATTACACCCGGAGTTGAGTGCCTTTTTTGTATGCTCAAAGTGGTCAGACGCAGATGTGGCAATAATCACCCCTTCGGCATCCAGTATCTCATTAAAACTACCTGCGGATTCAACCCCATATTTTGCAATTATCTCAGAAAGACGCCCCTCATCGGTGTCATATACAACTACCTCTACATTACCTATGTCAAGTAGCGTTCTGAGATGGTTCTCACCCCACCTACCGACCCCTATCAGTCCTATCTTCATATCCTATGACCTTCTCGTTGAAGATTACATCTATTCCATAACCCAGAGAAAAAACCTCAACTATCTTGGATGCCTTTCTAACATCATCCCTCCTCACTACTATCCAGCCCTTTATACCATAAAGGTCCTCGCCCGTAACATACATATCAGGCGAAACCCAGTGCGGAGGATAGAGGTGTGATTCTATACCCTCGCCTTCAAGAATACTCAATAACATTGAGGTTTCAATCTCTCCCTTCACTGCGACAATGGGAATTAACTCTGCCCCCCCAATAACACCATCATATTCCTCATAACTACCATACTCCTCTATGCTCCCCTTCTCTGAATAGACATCTACACCATCTTCACTGGACTCCACCATACCTACCTCTGCACTTATGCTCCTACTTCCATCCCTTTTGAAAAGAAGGTAGATAATATAACCAAAAACCATACCACATAAAAGAGCCAGGACACTTTTATATGAGAGAAAACTATCCAATTCCACAACCATTTATAACTTCAACGAATTGTAAGCAAATCACCAATACATAAATGATATTGAAATATCAATTATCAGCAATATCAACCCTACCGCTCACCTCCAGAGAGAAATCTACCCATGTCGCATGGTGAACCAGTGCACCAATTGAGATATAATCAGCCCCGATGTCTGCATAACGGGAGATATTGTCAAGATTAACACCCCCTGAAAGTTCTACACCCGCTCTACCTCCAATTATCTCTACAGCTCTTGCTATCTCATCCTCAGTGAAGTTATCAAGCATAATCACATCTGCGTTAACAGACAGTGCCTCCTCCACCTGCTTGAGGTCGCAAACCTCTACCTCAATCTTTAAAAGATGATGAGAATTCTTCCTTGCCAGACCCACCGCCCTTGATACACTTCCTGCAATTTTAATGTGGTTGTCTTTTATAAGAACGCCATCGTATAGTCCCAACCGATGATTTGACCCTCCTCCAACCCTGACCGCATACTTCTCCGCTAACCGAAGAAGTGGGGTGGTCTTTCTGGTGTCAAGCACCCTCACCTTGCCTTTTGTGGCATCCACATACCTTCTGGTATTGGTGGCAATACCCGATAGATGACAGATGAAGTTTAATGCCACCCTCTCAGCAGTCAGTATTGTATCTGCCATCGCCCTAACCCTACATACATTGCTTCTACCCTCAATAAGGTCGCCATCCTCAAATTGCCATTCAAAGCCAGCATCAACATCAAGCAACTGAAATGCCCTCTCAAAGAACCTGCTTCCACACAACACCCCCCTATCCGACTTAAATATTAGTTCTGCTTCCCAGATGTCATCACCTGGCTCAAGTGCAATAGTGGTTATATCGCCTGAACCAATATCCTCATCAAGCGCTAAACTCACTACCCAGTCAATATATGATTCGCTTACCTTCATAACAATTTCACCTCTAACCCACCACCTCAAGCATCCTCTCCAGTGCCAGACGCGCTGGCTTCGCAAACTCCTCCTCAATCTCAATCTTATAGTCAAGGTTCTCAAGCGAGCGAATGATACTATGTATAGTGGTCATCTTCATATTGGGGCATATCAACTTCTCCGGTGAAGCAGAATAGAATCTTTTTTCCGGCATCGCCCTTCTCAATGTCGTTACCATCCCTATCTCAGTCCCAATGATGAACTCCTCAGCATCACTTCTCTTGCAAAACTCTGTCATCCCGCTGGTTGAGGCGACATGGTCTGCAATATCAATGACCGATGGTCTGCACTCAGGATGAACCACCACTAGCGCCTCAGGATGCTCCCTCTTTACCTTATTAACATCCTCAGGCAATAATCTGTAATGTGTGGGGCAGAAACCCCTCCATAGTATCATTTCCCTTCCAGTAATCCGCTCTGCGTATTGTCCAAGACCTATATCGGGGACGAAGATTACCTCTCTATTGCGAGGTATTGTCTCCACAATCTGTGGAGCATTGGACGAGGTACAGCATATATCGCTCAATGCCTTTGTCTCCACATAGGTGTTGACATAGGAGACCACACTGGCATTCTTATGTTCATCCTTCAATCTCCTTAACTCATCTATCTCTACCATATCCGCCATAGGGCAGGTGGCACCCTCCTCAGGCAACAAAACCGTCTTTTCGGGATTCAATAACTTTACGGTCTCAGCCATAAAACTTACACCGCATAAGACGATAACATCGGCGTCCACATTCGTTGCGTATTTAGCCAGACCATAGGAATCACCCATCATGTCCGCAACCTCCTGCACCTCCTCCAGCTGGTAGTTGTGGACCATTATTATGGCTCTTCTCTCTTCCTTCAATCTCTTCAGGTCTTCCTTGAGTTCGCTCCAGATATAGGGGTCATAATTATCCATAAGAACCACCACTCATATGTTGTTTCTGAAACCACCTCCTCCGACTTTTCCAATAGTCACTGCCTTCCCATCTCTATCAAAACTGCCCTTCCTGCCATTAAGGTTATAGGTGCCCTTACCCATCATACTTGCACTGCCTGAACCAATGAATTTGAGAGACACAACCTCGCCCTCAACCTTTAAGGTGAACTGCTGGCTCTTCTTAAACTCAATCTCACCCGAGAAATCAACGCCCTCCAAAAGTTCAGACAGGTTAGATATATTCATCTCTTCCGAGTAAGAAGGCGTGATAACTATATCCTTCGGCTGCTTTGTGAAGACCAGTTTCACATAACCGTTCACCTCAAGTGAGAGTTTTCCATAACCCTTAACGAAGAACTCACCTTCACCTATGAGCGTAAACACACTACCAGCAGAGAGTCCAGACCCAAACAAGAACAGGAGACACAAAACTGTGATAATACTACCCCTCATAACTATGCAGACCTCCAAATATTAAATTAGCAAATAATGTGAATATTGATAAGACAAAAATCAATATTGCCAGTATGGCTGACCTCCTTCCCCTCCATCCACTTACAAGGCGAGCATGTAGATAGGCAGTTGCGACAAGCCAGACGATGAACGAACTGGTCTCCTTGGGGTCCCAGTCCCACCACACCCCCCACGCCCTCTGAGCCCATATTGCACCTGCGACAAGAGCACCAATTGTGAACAACGGATAGCCAATTGCAATTGCCCTGTATGAAAGCAACTCATACATTCTGGCTCTCTCTTCATCTCCTGCCTTTATCAGATACATTATGGCTCCTATAAAACCAACCGCAAATGCTGCCTCGCCAAGAGACGCCAACACCACATGGATAGTCAACCAGTAGCTTTTCAGTGCAGGTATTAACTGGTCTGTAATATTAGTGGGAAATATTGAGCCGATTACAATCAATATTGCGGATATAGGCAGACCAATGGCACTGATGACGGGCATGTTGAACCTGCGGTGGAATATAAGGGCAAACAATACCACCGCCCAACTCATCAGGGAAAGATACTCAAACATGTTGGTCACTGGAAGATGCCACCCGATTAAAGACCTCAGAGTAAGCCCCCAGGTGAGAAATGCAAAGCCAGTTATTGCCAAGATGAACGAGGTTCTCTCAAGCCACTTTTTCTTAATAGGTAGATATACAAATAGCATCAGTGATGCAATCAGAAATAAAAAGAAGGCGACGGTGATTGAATTGAACAGGTTGTTCAACCTGTCAACGGTTAAGCGCCAGGCGGGCAATCTATCCGAATACTCAATAAGTCGCTTAAATAAGCAGTTAAATGCCTCCTTAAAACTACCATCGTCTCTATCCTGATAGGAGCTCTCAAGTTGAGCAAGAACCCCAATAAGTTCTTCATCACCCGAAGATGAGATTGAATCCCATTCTATTCCCCTCTCAGGTGGTATGAGCCACAAGGTGCCAAGTTCGGTGGTCTTCAATATGCTGGCTCTATAGGCGATAACCCTCGCCCTCTCCTCCGCAATACTCTTCTTAGCAGAGGTGGGCATCTTTGAGAGTTCATTCTGAATATCAAGCATTACACCACTCTCAAATTCATCAAGCGATACCCACCTGCCACTATCTATACCTAATTTTTCATCCCTTGCTATATACAGAAGACGGGCTTTATCTCTATATTCCTCATCCAGAGAGAGATGTAATAGAAATAGTGATGGGTCTTCACCTATGTCACTACTCTTAACCTCACCACCATCTCTCAGAACCTTTACTACATAGTCCGCAAAGTTCTCCCAGAGCTCAACCCTATCACCTTTTATTGGGATGCCCTTGAGTTTCTTCACATCCACATTCTCCTTCAGAAAAGAATAACCCTCCTGATAATCAGTGGTTGAAAAAGCAAAACTGAAGAAGACAAATAAAAGAAATACGATTATCCACCTTTTCATTTGCTATTCCCCTTCACCTGAACTCGTAATATCAAGAACCACATTTCTAAACTCCCTCTCAAACTCCTCACCTGCTCTCTTTGCCATTGCACCAATTAAAGCCCTTTTACTGGTTATAAGCACCTCTATATGCCGTGGGTTGATTGATACCATCAGCAATATCCCCAGGCACAGCATCACAGCACCGGAGACAAAAAATAAAAGACCGGGATCCTTCTCCACCCTCAAACCCGTATACTGCGCCCTTTTAGTGCCGACAAGAAGGGCATATAGATTATCGCCTATCTCAACCGGGCAACCATCAAACAATTCAAAAACCCTGTTAGATGCACCATCAATAACCAATCTTACTATCACTTCCCCCTCACCTGTCTTCACCATCTTCAGAGCGCCAACATTCCCATCTGCAAGCGGAAACGGGGTGTCAGATGCCAGGAGATGAACTCTCTCATCCTTCGGTTTAACGCCTATAAACCAAACACTATAGGGTGTTCCACCATAATTGTATGAAGGGTAATACATGAACGAATAACCCCGAAATATCCCTTTCTCCCTATCAATTATTGTATAGACAAGGCAGGGATTTGGTATGGAATTATCATTTCTGTCCTGCGACCCAATTCTTCTGTAATGGTCATAGAAGTCATCAAACACGATAGATATATTATCACCAATCACCACAGTATCACCCAGCCCGCCAGATATCTCACTCTTTACATCGTTCACCTTGACTACCACAAAAAACTCAAGCATCTGCTTTAGACCGGCTATATTATCCGCTCTCATAAAAGCAACTCCCAGACCGTTCAAACTGCCCATGGAGTCCTGATATATACTTATGCCACCATACTCAAGGGGACTGTTTACCTCTATCCTCTTTGAGACCACCTCCTCGCTACCTTTGAAAAGCGTAACATCAGTTATGTATGATATTATGGCACCGCTATTGGGGTCTTTCATCTTCTCTATATTGTCCGCCCTGATGATAAGCTCATCTCCACCCACACTGGATAAAACAGCACTCCCGCCCTCAAAAAGTATAAAACGATACGATTTTCTAGCACAACCACCGAATGTTCCCCCCACAAGTATCACCAAAATACCAATATGGGCAAGGATAAAGCCGATGTTATACCATATTCCCTTTCTGGCAGAGATATATGTCCTCCCCCCAGCACTTTTTGAATAAACCTTATACCCGTGGCTACCAAGAGCTCGCCTAACTACCTCCTCACCCACAATGTTCTTCAAGTCCCTATAATAACGCTTACCCTCTATATCACTTTCATCCGGAATAACCTTTGGATTCTGCAGGTTTCTCATAAGGAGCGGGAGTTGCTTTATGATGCAGACAATAATGCTTGCTGAGAGCAAAAGGATTAGAGCGACGAAATAGAACGACTTAAATATCCTATCAAACATTAAATGGTGGATTAACTCCCCCGCAGAAGAGCCATACTTCTCAACATAGAAACCCTCCGTCCTCTCCTGCGGTATGAAAGCACCGATAACACTCAGGGTTGCAACTATGATTATCAGGATTATTGCGACCCTCATGGATGAGAGTATGTCTAATATTCTCTTCATCTATAGACCAAGCACTAATCTAGATATTTCAAAGTAGGCAAAGATACTCACAACATCCATAAATGTTGCTATTAAGGGCATAGATATAACAGCAGGGTCAAGATGAATAGCTTTTATTATCAGTGGAATTAACGCCCCAAATGTTGTTGATGTAACGACTATTGCAACAATTGACAAACCTACTGCCACACCTATCATTGGATTACTGAGCCAGTAAATTGCTCTCGCATAGGCGAGAACCGAGAGAATAATACCAATTATAACGCCTATACTCATTTCTCTTAGCACCACAATAATCGTATCGCTCAATCTTAGCTCCCCCGTGGCAATGGCGCGAATTACCATTGTTGATGTCTGACTACCAGCATTACCTGCTGTCCCCGAAAGCATCGGGATGAAATAGGCAAGACCCATTACACTTGCGAGAACATAATCATAGGACTTAATTATGCTACCAGTAAATGTCCCCACAATTAGAAAGAATGCAAGCCAAACCAACCGCCTCCAGGCAGATTTGAATATATTTGTTTTAAGATACCCTCGCTCAATGGGAGCAATTGCTCCCAATTTGTGGATATCTTCTGTTGCTTCACTTGTCAATACATCCATTGCATCATCTACAGTTACCACACCCACCAGACATTTTCTATCATCTACTATGGGAAGAGCCAGAAAACCATACTTTTTAATGAGATTCGCAACTCTCTCCCTGTCTTCATCCACTCTGGCACTTATGACATTGTCTTCCATTATCGCCTTTATCTTCTGCTTCTTCTTTGCAAGAAATAAATCCTTCAGGGTCAGAACGCCCTTCAAATGTCCCCGCTTGTTCACCACATAGATATAATAGACGATAGCACTCTCAGAAGCCCTCTCTCTCACTATCTCCATCGCCTCCTCAACAGTGTTATCGGGATTGACAGAGATATACTCGGTGGACATTATGGTTCCCGCTGACTCCTCCGGATGAGACAACAGGGTCAGAACATCCTCTCTATCCTCCTTGGGCATCAAGGGCAGATACTGCTTCTTATCCTTCTCCGCCATTACCTCAAAGAGGTCTGCTCTCTCATCAGACGGCATTTCATCAAGTATCTCCCTTACCTGCGGTCGCTTGAGTAAAGATAGTATCTTTATCTCGCTCTCCTCATCCAGAAACTCAAAGACATCCTTAAGAGCCTCAGGTGATAAAACATCCACTATCAAACCCAGATGCTTGTCGTCTGTTAACTCAATCACCTCTGCTATATCAGCAGGGTGTAGCTCGTCAAAGACCTGAGATATCGCTTTGATATCACCTTTCTCAAGAATAATATCTATATCAGGTTTCAAGAAATACTGCCTGCCGGTGTTCACTATCCTATATTACCTTTTCTATACATCTCTATTGACCATCCAGAGACCTAACTTTGATAACAGCCCACTCGCCTCAATGGAAATATTGGCTTTCTCTATTTCTGATATAGCCCGGTTGCAATACTCTAACGCCTTCTCTCTTGTCTTTTCAATCACCCCGTTACTCTTTATAATCCCATATATATCTTCTAAATACTCCTCTCTTCGTGTGATTATAAAATTCATAACTAACTCACGATTATAGCCATTATCGTTACTAAACATATATATAAAGGGAAGTGTGATATTACCCTCCTTCAAATCCTTAAATCTCTCCTTCCCAAAACCATCATCAGCAGTTATATCCAGGACATCATCCATAATCTGGAAACCAAAACCGAGGTTCAACCCGAATTTGTAGAACATACCAACCATATCCATATCAACTCCCGATAGCTTCGCCGACGACGCAGTAGCACAGCCAAAAAACTGTGCGGTCTTGTTCTCCACAATCCTCATATAGGTATCCTCGGTTATGTCCACATCATTAATATGCTCAATCTCCTCTACCTCCCCCGTGCATAGCCTCCCACAGGATTCAACCACCCTTGCCGATATCCATTCATCCCCAATATTGGTAATAAGGCGGTGTATCATTCGTGTTAGAAGGTAATCACCAACAAGAATAGCCACCCTGTCTCCCCACCTCTTATTGACCGTCTCATCACCTCTTCTAACATTTGCTCTGTCTATCACATCATCGTGGATGAGAGTGGCATGGTGCATCATCTCCAACACACAGGCAAGTTCCACATGCCTTTTTGTAACACCACCAAGAATGAAGCCAGTAAGTAGTGTTATAATAGGTCTTATTCTCTTCCCACCTGAGGTCAGAATATATACCAGGGCATCCCTTATGGTTGTGGACGCTGACTCCGCCTCAAGGCGAAGCATCCTCTCCACCTCATCAAGATGACTTCCAATATATAATCTCACCTCATCAACAAGACTGCCTAACATTCCCTCAACCTCATTTAATCTGAAATACTAACAAAACATATATTACCCTGCAAGAGAATAAGATTACACTTGAAATATACAACTAAACAAATAATTTCATTCTTCTATATCAGTCGCCTCTTCTTCTACCACAACTATTTCCTCAACCTCCATCACCTTGATTGTGAAATCACCATCATTCGTCACCTGCGTATAGACAATTCTTTTTCCATCGGGGCTGAATGATGGTGCTATCTCATCTCCCTTATTGTCAGTCAACCTCTTCCGCCTTAAACCATCTGTTGATGACAGCCAGATGTCGTAGGTTCCCTCGCTATCACAGGCATATACAATCCTCGTCCCATCAGGGCTGAACGATGGAAATAACTCATTTGACTCATCGGCTGTAACCTGATACAGCCCTCGGGCATCAACACCCACAATCCATATATCAGGGCTCCCGCCTCTCTCACTCACAAATACTACTCTCCCCGAACTATCTGGCGCCAGAGACGGCTGAATATCATCAGCGGGGTGGGGAACCAGTGCCTTGAGGTCTCTTCCATACCTGTCGCATATCCATATATCAAAGTTGCCATAAAAGTCGCTCTGAAACACCAAAACACTTCCTTCCAAATCAACACTTGGGCATTCATCAAAACCAGCCCTATGAATAATCTGTATATATCCCCCCTCTCTGCTCTTCAACCATATCTCTTCTTCCCCTGAACGCGTGCCGAAAAAATAGATATCATTTCCTAATGGATATGGATAAAGGTCATAAAAATCATTATCTGTAATTTTGCATATCTTCCCGCTCTCAATGTTCACCCCATAAATATTATCCGCCCTATCACCACCCATAATGGCATTAAAGACAATATCCTTACCGCTACCAGCAAACCTTGCACAAGGTATCCACCCGCTCTTTATCTCTTCTACCACAACCTCATCTGAAATAACCCTTAATGGTATCTCCTCCCACTCACTACTCTCGCCCAAGATTGTGTCCACATCTTCCAGCAAAGGTGGTCGTGTATAGACATATCTACTCACCACCCTGCCCTCACTATTTACACCAATAAGGATGGGTAGAGGGTCGTTCATCACATAGGATTCCCTCACCCTCTCGCTCAACAGCGCTATATCAAAATCTATCTTAAGTGCGCTTTTCAACTTACTGATAATCGCCCTGTCATCTGCATCTACCAGAACCAGAACACTTGCTCTATCACCGACATCCTCTGAAAGAAACTGAAGATGCTGAAGGGAGTCCATAAGGTTCTCATCAAGTGGTGATAAGATATAGATTATCAGTGGGGCAAGTTTGAGCATATCTCCTATATCAATACTGCCCTCATCGGTGACCAATCTATATGGTTGTAGTTTACTGCCAATGGTTGCTTCCCTCGCTTTCGGAAATGGTGCCATCGCCGACACGAATACCTCCTCAATTGTAGAAGGCAATTTACCACCCGACCAGTATATTGCCTTGCCGTCGCCATCAAAGAGAACGAGAATATAACCACTGCTTATTATCATCGGAAGTGGGTCAACACTCGCTTGAACATAAAAGCAAGAACCATACGCCTCGCCAATCTTCTTCACCACCAACTCTGAACCTTCGCCACAGACCACCAGAACAGGTAAGAGGTCACCACCACAGAATTGAGCAAGCGAGACGAAGTCATCTATAATTTCATCCAGAACATCCATCCCAGAATACAGAGCAATAGTATATGATGAACCAAGATGTCGCCTATCTATATCAGGCAGAACCACCTCACCACCATCAATAGAAATGTTCACAGCAATTGTATTTATTGGTATAAGAGAGATAAGAACTATAGAGGCATATCTAAATAACATGAATAAATGTATCAATCCTTATAGATATAAAAGTCCCTTGAGAATATAACACTTACAATAGAGCCATCGTTATTACACCACAACTTGGGGTATTGACCTAACAGGTGATACACCGGTATTCTCTCACGCTCTCTCTGGTATCCCCTGTTATCCAGCATAAACAGTGTCGGGTCAGAATAGCGTTCCTCCTCGGAGTATTCCTCGCCGAAGTCCCTGACAATTCCACAGAACATTGACTCACCCTGATTGGTCATAGCAATATCGGTTACCACCAATGACTGGTCTCTTAACTCATGAACCCACTCCTCAACATAACTAACCGCATCAATATTGACAATCTTTTCCCTGTTCCAGATAGCAAGACAATCACCATCAGTTGAATATCTCATTCCCAATGGCTCGTCCACATTAACCCTATACTTATAGTCAAGATACTCACCCTCATAGAAGTAAACATAATCACCGTCAGTGAAAGCGAACCTCTGCCCGCTATCCATCAAAGCAACCATAGGGTATGACGGTAGATTCGCCACCTCATAGCCATCCTTGTCAATGATGTAGTAGCCATCCTCACCGCAATCAAAGAGAATGAAATTAGATAGGTTTACAATCACCCTCTCAAAGTTTTCATAGTTCATGGTCTTGGCTATCATACCGTTTGAGTCATATAAATGCACTTTGGTGGAGGCGTCATCAGACATTGTATAGCCAATGAGGTATGAGCCGTCGTCGGGCACGATGTAGGTCTCATCGGAGGCGAAGGATGTATAGACAGGCAGGTCATCTTCTATACTATAGAGGTCCAACCTGCCAGCAACCTCATTGAATACCACATAATATTTACCCAGCGGGGAGACATAGCATACATCATTCTCAAACAGTTCCCTCAATCTCTTCACCTCGCCATCAATATTCACCCTTAACAACCTATCGGTGAGGAGGACTGTGAACCAGTCTCCATAAGCCCTGCTGACACTTACTATATCCTTTTCGTAGTTATATTCCTGCGAGAGAAAGAGGGCGAACGGGGTTGAAAGGGCAGAAAGAGATATAACAATAGTAAATAATATTTTAACAGACCTCATCAGACACCTCCATTTTATAGAGATTATAACAAAAAGGGGCGGGTGGAGAGGGATAAAGTATGGAGGGGTTAAACAGAAATATATGAAAAGGAACCTTAAGAATTATAGAGATGGGGATAAATAGCCACTGGAGTAGAAACCATTTAGTTCAGAACCCAATAATAGGGATGATTAATACACCACAAAAATTCCAATTCATTGCTATGGGGTGGTTCAGTTCTCTTTGGTATTTCATTGCTTTCAAGGTTTATATTAGCATTTATTGAAGATGGCCTTATTGGCTCTCCATTGCGAGTAAATATAACTACTGCTATATATTCATCCTTTCTATAAAGCTCCCGGTCTATAATATTAAACAATTCATCTTCCACCTCTTCATATCTGTTGTAAATCATATCATCAGTTATATAGCTAGGAATCTCAATGTAGTATAACCCTGCCCAGGAAATACAAAAAGTCATTAAAACAGTTAATAAAATATAAATTGTCACTCTCATCTCTAACCTCCTTACAATTTATGGTTCATAATTCCAACTCCAACACTCATTATTTTTACCCCAACCAACTATCCATGCATCATAGTAATCAACTGAAAATACTGCATTAGCACCCATATCTGGTGGCTTCTCCATCCTCTCCCAATTGTTTCCATTCCAATGCCATATATAACCTCCGTATCCAAGAGGGTCTGATGGGTCTGGTCCACAACCTATCATCCAACCCTCATCTGAATGTGAGAAGTGTATATCTTCATAGTCATAATCCCACTCATACCAGTATGTATACTCACCATTTATCCACTTTCCCATCCTCTGTGAACCTACTATCCACGCCTTATTCGGCTCATAGTATGAAACAGCATTGTGCGGCTCAGGTCTTGATGTGTCCTTCCATATCTGCTCCCATTTCATACCATCCCAGTGATATACACTGTAATACAATCCAACTGCCAATCCCTCTGTCGGTGAACTGAATGCAAGGTCACGTATATCAGTTCCAACATAATATCTCTCATATTCATCCCCGTCCCAGTGATATAGAGAATCACCTGAATACTTTTCATAAACAACAAACCATACATCGTCAGATGATATGCAATATACATGATCCACACGCCATTCAAAATGACTTTTAAAAATATACCATTGATTACCATCATACCTTAATATGAACCCAAAATTTTCACTATGGTTAACTGCTAAATTTCCTACCGCCCACCCATTACTAGGTCCAGAGAATGATATGTCAGTAATTTTTATATTAATAAACTCCTCATCATCAAACCAGCCACCATAGGGGTATTCCTCCCACTCCACCCCATTCCAGTGTACTAATAATGGATATGACCTCTCCTCCTCAAAGTTATATGAATTTCCGCATGCCCACCCATTGTCGGATGAAGTAAAATAACAGGCATTAAGACGACTATCAGGTCCTCCAGGCGTGGGCACCTCAACCCACGGTCCCGTGTAGCCATTATTATCGTCCTCGTCGCAGTTTAAGGATAGAGATATAATCAGAGTGATTATGAGGAGTTGTAAGATAGAAGATATTATTGAATTGGATTTTGTATTAAACATCTCACTCCCTTATACAACATTTTCATTTGTAAATAATGCCCTGTCAATAAAAATATCGCCATTGTTTATAAATTGAAATATTGATAATATTGACATATCCTTAATATATGCCCAAGTTCGTAGTCCATGAGCATTATGCAAAGACACACCACTTTGACCTCCGCCTTGAGAGGGACGATGTGTTGTGGTGCTGGGCGGTTCCAAAGGGCATCCCCCTTGAGATGGGTGTGAGGCGCCTCGCCATCCGAACCGAGGACCACGACAAGAGTGCTCTCACCTTTGAGGGCGAGATTGAGGAGGGCAAGTATGGCGCTGGTAAGATTGTGATTTGGGATAGAGGCGAGTTCACATTTGATAGCATAGCAGACAACAAGATTGTGTTTCGTGTTAAGGGTGAGAAGATGCACGGTAAGTATGTTCTGGTGAGAATGCCAAAGGCGGGTGAGGACGCCTGGCTCATATTCAGGGGGAAAGACAACTGATGGGCAGACCATTTCTCATAGGGATTACTGGACCCATCTGCACCGGCAAGTCCACCATCGCAGACGCCTTCAGTGATAAAAGCATCCCAGTTGTAAGTGGAGACAATATTGGACATAGGATTCTCAACCAACAAGGTATCATAAACAGATTGTTGGAAGAGTTAGGTGATTCTATAAGAGATGATGGTGGCATTGATAGAAAGAAACTGTCAGAGATGGTTTTTGAAGACGAAACCAAGATGAACCTGCTGAATGAGATTGTCCACCCACCGCTTCTTGACGAGATGTGGAATGAAATTGATAGGTCGCACAGAGAAGGCAATGAGATAATAGTGGTTGATGCATCTCTCATCTACTTCTGGGGTATAGAAAAGAGGTTTAACATAATCATAACTGCATTAGCACCACCGAATAAGCGAATAGGGTGGATAGAGAAGAGATTTAACATAGACAGGGCAGGTGCGCTCAAGAGATTGAATTTTCACCTAAAGATTGAGACGCAGATACTCAATGCTAAGAGAAGACCCGATTTCGTGATAGCAAACGATAATGACCTATCTACTCTCAAAGAGAGAGCAGAACAGATTGTAAAGGAGGTGATGTTGATATATGGGTTATATAATAAGAGTTAATTCAAAGATATCATCAAGCCACTATCTGAGGGGCTATAGTGGTAAGTGCGACAGAGCCCACGGGCATAACTTCTTCGTAGAGATGGAGATTGAGGGTGGTGAACTGGATAAGATAGGCATCCTGATTGACTTCAGGGACGCCAAGAGAATCCTCAATGAGTTCTTGGATAAATTGGACCACACCGTTCTTAACGAGACCGAGTATTTCAAGGACTTAAATCCCACCGCTGAAAACATAGCAATGACTATCTATGAGAATACTGCCGACGAGGTATCAGATATATCGGGAGGGAAGGCGAAGGTCAGTGCTATCAAGGTCTGGGAGACGGATGAGAACTGTGCAGAATACAGACCATAGGTGCGTCGCATTACTCTCGGGTGGTCTTGATTCAGCCCTGGCGACGCTACTTGCGGTAGAAGAATATGAGCAGGTTCTCGCATTAACCTTTGACTACGGGCAAAAACCAGCGAGGATGGAGATTGAGGCGTCGGGAGAGATTGCAAGATATCTTAGCATTGAGAGACAGGTAATCAAACTGGATATATACCGTGATTTCGCCGAGATGGCACATCTCCCCCTCATAAGCGGGGTCACCTCCGATGAAGATATCTCATACTGGATGCCAAACAGAAACGGGGTGATGATTGAGGTTGCGTCTGCGATTGCTGAGGGGGTGGGTGCGTCCTATGTGGTGGTCGGCTTCAACGCAGATGAGGCACAATCGTTCCTCGACAACACCACCGAATACCTTGACGCTCTAAACCACGCCCTTGAATATTCAACACAGGGCAGGGTAAAGGTAATATCACCCACTGTGAATATGACTAAGTCGGAGATATTAGATATGCTTCATCAAAGTGGCTTCCCAATTAAACACATATACCCATGCTATACAGGTGAAGAACTGTTATGTGGAGAATGCCCATCGTGCAGAAAATTCATCTCCGCCCTGAAGAAGGTCGGGATATACGATAGATTTTCATGGAGGTTTGCCGATGCCACTTAGTATCTACTTTCACGACCGCAAACTGAAATACACTGGTGAACAGCTACGGTCACATTTCGCCCTTGATGAGTTCGGCATTGAGGGCGACAGCATTGTCGCCTTCACGGGTCCCTGCGACATCTCCGGCGACAACCTTGTAGATATGGAGGAAGCGGTCGCAGGCGAGAGAATATACTCACCAATGATGCTACACTTCATAACAGAGATATTTTATGCAGATATTCGCCTCTCTGCTCTCCTTCAACTTCTGATAACTGTAATAATCATGGAACAGATAGAAGCATTAAAGGGCGGAAGAGTAATGGGTCTTGCGAGAAGCGGTGATGACATATATGTGGATGATAAGAAATTAAGTATCTCAATCGCTACCATAAGCCCCATATCCTGCCTTATCCACCACGGTCTAAATATCAAAAAAGAGGGCGTTGAATTCCCTATAACCTGCCTTGAGGACATAGGCGTTGACGCAGTTGAGCTGGCTCAAAATGTCCTTCAAGCGGCGAAGGATGAGTTTGAAGACATAGATAGAGCAATGAGAAAGGTTAGATGGGTGAGATAGCCCGAATAAGAATTTCACTATGGGAAGGAAAGCATACATAACAGAGATATTTAACTCAATAGAGGGCGAGGGATTGAAGGTTGGCACTCTCTCGTTATTCATACGATTTGCCGGCTGTAATCTCAGATGCCCCCCCTGCGACACACAATATGCATGGGAGGACGAACCCGAGATGTGCACCATCTACCTGAGAAAGGGCGAAAAGAAGATAAAAAATCCAATAGACATAAGCACATTGATAGATATCATATTTGATTATAAGAGTGTGGAGCGGTTAGTTTTCACGGGCGGTGAACCACTGTTGAATGCGGGCTATATTGAGAAGTTAGCAGAACAACTGCAATATGATAGAGACATCTGCGTTGAGACCAACTCAACAATCCCTCAGGGTCTTGCGAGAGTAATCACATCCATAAGTGAGGTATCATGCGACATCAAACTGAAATCTGTTTGGGGTCTGGAGCAGGACACCCAAAGGTTGAAGCGGTTCTTAAAGATAGCCAAAAAACGCCTCGTCTGGGTCAAGTGTGTCGTAAAGCCAGATACACCACCGAAGGAGATTGAAGGGGTCAGTCAGGTGGTCGCCTCTGTCTCCCCCATAATTCCTCTCATCCTACATCCTATGGATAACTCGGGGGATTTCAATTTAGATACCATAGCCACTATGATTAGAGGTGGTTTAAAACACCTTAAAGAGGTGAGATTCCTGCCGCGAATACACCGAACCCTTGGATTGAGATGATAGATACCTGTTTAAGATTTATCGCCGTCGTATTCTCAAAGAGTATAGACATTGACAAGTGTATAGAAATTGTTATTGAAAATATCGGTGAGACAGTTGTCTGTTCAAAACCCTACGACTTCAACAGATACACCAGCTACTACACAGACGAGATGGGAGAAGGTCTCACGAAGATTATGATGCTCATTAAGGGCTACTTCAATCCACACCATCTTGCAAACCTGAAGAAAGAGACAATGAGTATTGAGAACCATTATAGAGTTGGCGGTGCCCGCAAGTTAAACATAGACCCTGGATACATTACACCATCAAAACTTGTGCTTGCAACTCACAAGGACTACGCAGGGGCAATTGCCCTTTTAGAAGGTATTAATGCTATAGTAGAATTAATATATCACGGCGGAACATATAGAGAACTATTATGGACTTACAGGGACTACTCTGATAATATTCCGTTCTTTAATGATGTCAGAAAGTATATGGAATTATGGCTATGACGAACATTGATGATTACATAGGCAGGGAGATAGAGACGGGTTCTGAGAATGAGACGAAAGCCCTGGGAAGGGAGATAGTCGGTATGCTTGGTGAAGGCAGTGTAGTTGCTCTGGTGGGTGAACTGGGTGCTGGAAAGACGGTCTTCATAAAGGGTATGGCAGAGGGTCTTGGCATAAAAGACCTTGTTTCAAGCCCCTCATTCATCATCGTAAACTTCTACCTCGGTCGCCTGCCTCTGGCACACCTTGACCTTTACCGCCTGAGTGAGATAGACGCCATATCGGACGGCATCTACGAATACCTCCTTGAAGATGGCATAACCGCTGTGGAGTGGGCTGACAGAGCACCATCTATAATACCAGATGAAGCAATAAAAATTGAGATAGAGGTAAAAGGTGTTAATAAAAGGTTGATAAGAATTAGTATATGGTAGAGGATAACAACCACCTGCTTATCCTTGCACTTGATTGTGCAACTCCACTGACCTCGGTGGCAATATCAGAAGGCGAAAAGATTATCGCATCCGAGGTTAAGAAACCCAAAGTGGGACACTCCGAGACATTGATGCCTATGATAGATGCTATGTTAAAGACAGAAGGTCTAAATATTAGCAGGTTCAATATTATCGCATCAACCGTTGGACCAGGAACATTCACAGGCATAAGGGTTGGTATAGCAACCGCACAGGGTCTCTCCATACCACACAACATCAAAACAATGGGTATTAGAACAACTCTCGCCATTATGCTTTCAGT
>QMNJ01000005.1 GCA_003647715.1 Candidatus Coatesiibacteriota bacterium | reverse complement strand
TTGGTGGCATCAGTCCATTATTAACAATGCTTAACTCCTGCAGTAATGGTATAGCAGTCGTAAATATTGATAATGGCTTTGGAGCAGGATACTTTGCTCACCTTATAGCAAGAAGAACCTGAAGAGAAAGAGGTGGTGTTGAGTGAAAAGATTACATTTCCAACCATATATGGGCATATCAGGAGATATGGCTATCGCCTCACTTATAGACATCGGGTTATCTAAAGATGATATAGAGAAGGCGTTAAGCAACATTCTTATGAAACCGGTTAAGATGAATGTAATGAAAAAGCAGAAATGTGGAATAATGGCTACAACAGTAGATTTTAGGGAGAAAGAAGAGAAGATAGACATTGACAATATGCTCAAATTAGTAGAGAAGTCAGGTCTTGATAATGGCATAAGGTTAAATGCATTAAGGGCACTAAACCTGATAATTGAAGCAGAAGAAGCAATTCACGGCGAGAAACCCCACCTTCATGAATTAGGCACATATGATACACTGTTTGACATACTTGGGTTCTTTATTGGTATTGACATACTAAAGATTGATACATTAACAAGTGAACCACCAGCAATGGGTTATGGCACCGTAGAGACCGCCCATGGAACTCTACCCATTCCCGCTCCTGCAACAGCTCACATCCTCTCGGGAATGCAGGTCTATGGAGGCAATGTGAAAGGCGAGCTTACGACACCAACAGGTGCAGCAATACTTGCATCATCATTTACAATAACCACATCAACACCACAGATGCGCATTACATCAATCGGGTATGGCGCTGGAACGAGGGACTATGATATAGCACCTAATATATTAAGAGCAATAACAGGCGATGATGTATGTGAAGATGAGAGATTTGAGTATGATACAGTGCTTGAGATAAAAACAAACATAGATGATATGAAACCATCCCAGGTTCCAAAGGTGATTGAAGACCTCTTCAGAGCCGGTGCATTAGATGTATGGACTACACTTATAGGAATGAAAAAGGGCAGGCAGGGCATCCAGATATCAGTTCTTATACCGGTGGGGTATGAGAGTAGGGTAGCAGAGATTCTAACTAAAGAGACAACAACGACGGGTGTAAGGTTCTCCACCTTGAATAGAATAAAGGTCCCCAGAGAAGAGATAGAGTTAGAGACAAAATTTGGGATTATAAGAGCAAAAAGAATTAAACTTCCTGACAGCACTTTAAGGTATAGCATTGAGCAGGAATCTATAGAGAATATCGCTAAAACAACTGGATTACCCCAATGGAAGATAGAAAAAGAGCTCTTAAAAGAGATTGAATATAAAAAACAATAAAAGTAAAAAACAAGAGTTTACTTATTATGAAAGAAGCAAGATTAGAAGATAAATTCCAGAGATTGTCAAAGGTTATTAAATCATATAAGGGTGGAATAATAGTGGCATTCTCCGGGGGTGTTGATTCCGGTTTTCTTCTATGGTTAGCATTAAATTCACATCAACATAACACAAATGCTGTGACCATCAACGCTGAATACATACCAGAGAGGATGATAAGGAGGTCAAGGGAGGTATCCAGAAGATTAAATGTTAAGCATAAAATAATTGACCTGAAACTGCTTGAGAATGAAAAGATAATGTTAAATACTTTAGATAGGTGTTATTTCTGTAAGAAGGAGTTCTTCAAGGCAATTAAATCCTATGCAGATGAGGTCGGTATAGTCAACATAATTGATGGAAGCAACCTCACAGACCTCAGGTCAAGCCGACCCGGTCTCAAAGCCGTTACAGAAGAAGGCATACTGACACCATACATTGAAGCAGAGATAGAGAAGAGCGACATAATAGCAATGTCTGAGAAATTCGGTTTAAACTATCTCATCACACCAAGAGAATCCTGCCTTGCAACGAGGGTAGAAGCAAACATACCATTATTGGAAGAGACATTGAGGGAGATTGAAAGTGCTGAGGATAAAATCAGAGAGAAGGGTGTTAAGTTCGTGAGGTTAAAACTCGGTAGAGATAAACTTACTCTAAACCTTCTCAAAGGTGAAATAGAAGAGGTTAATAAAGATATAATAGCCGAACTGACATTTGAGTTAATCAGGTCTAAAACGATTAAATCCCTTGGTGTTAAACAACTGGCTATAAATACAATACAAGAATGAGCGGTCTTATTAACTATCTATATAATAGTGTATATTTCAAATTGCAATATGCATCTAATAAACTCAAACAAATAGAACAACTTTTCTGTTATATTATAGCGATATGATATATGATACCCATCCAGACCTAGCATCCTGGACGAGAACTCACACAGTCGTAAATGAGATTCTCAATATGATTAACTTTGACTTTGAGTTTGAGAAAGCAGTAGATGCAATTCTAGCGAACATAGAGAAATATACCAACTGCAGGGGGATTACGGTCTCCGAGGTTGACTTCTCACTGTCAAAGAAGGTAATCGCCAGGTCACCACAGTTTAAGGAAGAATATGAGAACAAAGACCCGCTACTATCATACCCCATAACGCTCATCAACAACCGGGTCTCTCACACCCTTGATGTCTACAACCTGGAGGCAAACACAATGCCCAAGAAAGATGCAGAGACACTCAATCTGTTCAGAGAACTCCTACAGCAGGCGGTAAATAAGGAAGCCACCAAGAGAGACCCGCTGACCGGTCTATATTCCAGGGCATACTTTGATAGTCAGTTACAGACAGAGATAATAAATGCTAAACCCATAAATAGAGCAATAGCACTACTTATGATAGACATTGACCACTTCAAGAAGGTAAACGATACCTATGGACACCCTGTTGGTGATGTGGTCCTTGAGAAAGTAGCAACAGTTCTCAAAGCGGTAATAGATAAAAAGGGATTTGTCTCCCGCTATGGTGGAGAGGAATTAACAGTCATATTACCAGGTATCGGGAAGGATGAAGCCATAAACATATCAGAGGAGATAAGGTCATACATTTCAAACCTGCAAATTCCCATCAACAGCGGGAAGAACATCAAGGTTACAGTCAGCATAGGTGTCTCAGCATTCCCCGAGGATGCAGAGGAGGCATATGAACTACTGAAGGCATCTGATGAAGCCCTCTATTCGGCGAAGAACTCAGGAAGAAACAGGGTAGTCGCTTTCTCAGGCACTGAAAGAGCCGGATTAAGAAAGAGAGAAGAAAAGGTCGCAGTAGAAGAGAGACAAACTGCCCCCCCACCAAGATTTATGATTGTAAAAGTAGAGATAAGCCCGGTTCTCAAAGATACGATGTTTGACGAGCCAGTTAACATAAAAGATGTTCATATCAGCAATAATAATATCTTCCTGCTTGATTCACTCCAGAGCAGGGTATATATATTCAATCTATCCGGGGAACTCATAAATACATTCGGGAAAAAGGGTGAGGGAACATCTGAGAATATGATTGAGCCCACATCCATAAGTGTTGACCGAGAGGGTTGGATATGGATAACTGATTCGGGCAACCATGCAGTAAAGGTATTTGACCCATTGGGCAAATCAATACTTACCATATCCGCAACAATTGACGAAGAGGGAAAACCTATACCCGGCACAGGCAAGGGGTGCTTCAACCTGCCCTATTCGCTTATGATATCAGACAGAGACGAGGTTATTGTGGTGGAAAGGATGAACAGAAGGGTGCAGATATTTGACAGAATGGGGAACTTCAAGACCTGGACGAACATACCCCAGAAGATGGGTTCAGACCTGCACAGACCGGACCCTGTTGATATATGTCCCGATGGATATAGTGGTTATTTAGTCCTTGATACCATCAACAGCAGTTTAATTCACTTCTCTGCTGAGAATGAGGCAATCAACTTTTTTGGTGAATTTGGCTCAGATGAGGGCAAGTTGGTGTGTGTATCCGCAATATCATATTACCCGAAATGGCGGGATATCTTAAGCAAAGACGCTAAACCGATAATTGTAACTGCGGAGATGGGTGATGTGAACAGGATTCAGTTCTTTACCACCGAAGGCGACTTCATAAAGTCAATAGACCTCTCACCATTCACCGAAGATACCACAATAAGACCTGCTAATATCTTCTGCTCTGATGACGGGGGAATCTATATAGTGCCACAACTGGGAAGCACCATACTATACCTGTTGAAGATAAAATAACCTGACCAAATCTACTATGTGAAAAACCTATCAAGGGCTACATTTATTCTCTCAACACAGCGCTTTTTCCCCAGAAGATACATCATCTCAAATAGCCCGGGACCTGATGTCCTCCCGCTTATGGCTACCCTCACTGGATGTATAACCTTACCTGCAGATACTCCCTCACTCTCAGCTACACCCCTGACAACATCCTCCAGAATATCCAGAGCACCACCTTCATCAGCAGGGTAGAACGCCCTCTCATCAAGTCCTTCAAGACCATCTAATACCTTCTGAAGCATCAACTTGCTCTCAGGTTTTGATAAATGTTTCTTCACCCCCCTCGCCTCATACTCCAACTCATCGTTGAAGAAGAACTCTGTTAGATAAAAAATGTCTGTCATCCTCTTCATCTTCTCCTTCTCAATAAGTATCACCCGCTTAACCCACTGCTCACCCTCCCTCTCTTTCCAACTATCAAGGTCTACACCATTATTAATAAGTTGCCTCTCTGCTAAAACCACAAACTCATTCTCATCCATCTCCCTTATATAGTGCCCGTTCATCCACTTTAATTTATCAACATCAAAAATGGCGGGTGACCTAGAGATTCCCTCAATGGAAAATCGCTCTATAATCTCATCCTTAGACATTATCTCCCTGTCCTCACCTGCTGACCATCCCAGAAGTGATAGAAAATTGAACATCGCACAGGGCAGATACCCATCATCCCTGTATGCAGATATAGATGTTGCACCATGCCTCTTGGACAGGCGCTTTCTATCCGGACCCAATATCAAAGGCACATGAGCAAACAAAGGCACCTCCCAGCCAAGAGCATTATAGACGAGTATCTGCTTCGGAGTATTTGAAAGATGGTCCTCGCCCCTGATTACATGCGTTATCTCCATCAGATGGTCGTCCACCACCACGCAGAAGTTGTAGGTGGGACTACCATCAGACCTGACTACGATAGGGTCATCCAGTTCAGAGTTCTTAAACGATACACGCCCCCTTATCATATCATCAAAGGCGGTCTCGCCATCATCAGGGGTCAAAATCCTCAGGGCATAGGGAATACCTTCTCTCATCCGTCTCTCAATCTCTACCTTTGAGAGCTGTCTGCATCTTCTGTCATACCTGTATGGTTTCCCCCTCTTCTGACATTCCTCCCTCCTCTTTGCCAGTTCCTCAGGGGTGCAGAAGCAGGGATATAAGCTACCCTTCTCCTTAAGAATCTCAATATACTTACTGTATATTCCCTTCCTCTCTGACTGGAAATATGGACCATAATTACCACCTACCACAGGACCCTCATCATACTCAAGACCAAGCCAGTTAAGACCATCCAGTATCGCATTTACCAGTTCAACATCTGACCTCTCCCTGTCCGTATCTTCTATCCGCAGTATGAAACTGCCGTCATTGTGTCTGGCGAAAAGATAGTTGAACAGAGCAGTCCTCGCTCCTCCCACATGAAGATAGCCGGTGGGTGATGGCGCAAATCTAACTCTCACATCTTTACACATATTTTTAAATGTTTGTTCAATCTGAACTCTTTACCCTTTTCTTTTCGGCTGTCATATCAATCCACTCAACAACATCAGTAAAATTATATGAAAAATCATCACCAAAACCATCATTAGCCACATTAACGAACCTGAAGAAATCATCTCTCACCCTCAAGAATCCCTTCCTATACCTTATTCTGAAAATACCAGATAATAACTTATAGAGCAGACCGCCAGAGGCGATTAGCATCCCCCTCCTCTCCGCAGATATCCGGGCATTCCTTGCTATGTCCTTAAAGGTGGTCTTCTTGAGCGGAAGAAGGTATATCGCCCTGTTAACCGACGACTTCAAACTCATCCAACTGCATATAATATTCACAAGGTCACCAATAAATAACATCGGCGCTTCCCGCGACACAGGAACAATCATCACGACCCTTGACACACTCTCATTTAGTAAACAAGAGACCATATCGCCTTCCAACCCATACACCAGTGGCACCCTTATAATACCCACCTCCATACACCTGTGTCTTATCGCCTCCTCCATCAACCACAGGTCTCTGTGCCTCCCCCTTTTTGCATCGGGAACCGCCCAGATAGAACTTAACAGATATAATCTTTTTACACCTGCCTTCCTAATAGTATAAACCACCCTCCCAACTGCATCAATGTTCAATCCAGATGCTTCAACTTCGCTGGAGAGTATAGAAGGTATCAATATGGCTCTTTCAAAATCATACGAATCCACCAACTCAAAGATTGAACTCTCGCTCAAGTCATCCTCGCCTTCTACAGTATAGATTGTCGCCTCATCTATATTGACCATAGAGGCATCATAACCGATGTCTCTCAGTTTTGTTCTTATACCTCTACTAAGAACCGAGTGCTTATCAACTATTAGCAATAGATTACCCATCGCTTCAGATAGAATAATATTATAGCTTAGATAATTAAATAAGAAAAAAGGGGGAGGTTTATTCCACCTCCCCCAATATTGTCATAGTTCAAGCGATATTACTCGTTGACCACGAACTCAATGCGCCTGTTCTGAGACCTTCCGTATGAAGTTGAATTGTCAGCAATTGGCTTGGTTGAACCATAACCAACGGTTCTTATCCTAGACGGGTCTATACCATAAGATGATACCAGGTAGTTCTTCACGCTATTTGCTCTCTCCTGTGATAGAGACAGCTCAAAGTCGGGTCTTCCGGTTGATGCCGCATGACCCTCTATGGTCACTGTGATGTCCGGGAACTCCTTAAGGATTCTACCTGCCTCCTCAAGAGAAGCATAAGAACCTGGCAGGAGTTCTGCAGAGTTTGGCTTGAATTTCAATCCCTTGAGAACCATCCTCCTGACCTCTGGTTTCTCTGGTGGCTTCTCATCAGGGCAACCGTCCTCGTCCATATAGTCATTGAAGGTCTCTGGCTCGTTCGGGCACTGGTCTTTTATATCTGGTATTCCATCGCCATCGTTGTCAGGGTCGGGGATACCATCATCGTCTTCCCAGCCGTCAATGTCCTCGGGGTCGTTCGGGGCGCCATCAATTATGTCTGGCACACCATCTCCGTCGTTATCAGGGTCGGGACAGCCATCATGGTCCTGGAATCCATCAAAGTCCTCAGGGTCTTTCGGGCACTGGTCTCTGGGGTCAGGAATACCATCACCATCTGTATCAACCGGCGCTGTGGGAAGGTCGGTTCCCACAGTAACATAAAGGTTATAGTTCTCCTTCGCCAGGTCGCCCGACGCATAGTTAACAGACCACTTGCCAAATGTCTTTCCGAAACCCAGGGTTAAATGATATAGGTCATAGTGATTTATCCTTATACCAGTTAGCACTTCAAAATGCCTTGCTGCCTTACCATCAGGGTGAAGCACCTCATCCGAATCAACCGATGAGAATACCTTCAACTGGGTTTCAAAGAAGCCAGTTAAGACCTTTATAGGTCTCACCTCAAATCCACCGCCGAGGATGAAATACTCCGGTCTCTTAGATTTTTTAACCCTTCCGTGCAGGTCACTGAAGTCAAGCGGGTTATCGGGGTCAATTCTGTAAAGAGAGATGTCATCTGCATAGTTAATATAGCCGGTCTGAACAACATAACCAATATTGCCTGTGATATTAATGAGATTGTATTCATCTCTGGGATAGAAGCTCCTTGATATCGCCTCAATAACACCCCAGTTGTAATTCACTCTTCCATCACTGAACATCCTATCTCTACTCTGAGTAAGTAGGGTTAGGGCTCTTCTATCAAGAGGGTCATCTTCTACTCTTGTATTCAATCTGGTTCTATCGCTCCTACCCATAGGCAAGTCAAGGAAGAAGATAACACCAAGGTCAACCTTTGCCCTCTCCTGCTCAATAATCATACCTTTGGCTGAAAATCTCATATCGCCAAGACCCATCTCTGAAAGGGCAAGATAATCAAGCATCGGTTCACCTACCTCAAACTTGTTTACCCTCTTCAAAGCAAGCGATGCGCAGAATGCAACCTCAACATGTTTGAGAAACGATACTGATATTCCTCCGGGAGCACTGAAATACATATGTGGATAGGCGCTGTGAGCACACTTATATGGCGCCTCCCAGAAGTACATACCGAAGAATGTAGAAGAGGCACTGGGTCCCAATACATTTGCATAGTAGTTTAGCGGAAGACCAGCAAGACCGTATAGTGTTTGACCGGTCGCTCCTGCAATATTCGGCATTAAAATCCCGATAAAAAGTGGAATAACCACAAAGCAATAAAAATATTTTCTCAACATCCTCATACCTCCTACAATGGTTTTAATACTAACAATTACACTCATTAGTGTCAATCTATATGATTGGACTTATTTATCTGCCCTCTTCCTTCTCCTTCTGGAACTCTTCTATAAGACGCTTTTGAATATCGGGAGGTGCCTCCTCATAGTAAGACAACTTCATAGTGAATGTCCCCCTGCCCTGAGTCATAGAGCGAAGTTCTATTGAGTATCTGAACATCTCGGATTGTGGAACAAGTGCCTTAATCTTCTGTAGTTTACCGTATGGTTCCATACCCAGCACTCTCCCCCTCCTGCCTGAGATATCGCCGGTGATATCGCCCATGAATTCATCAGGGACTATTATCTCCACATCCATTATCGGCTCCAATATTGTCGGCATCGCCTCTTCAAACGCCTTTTTGAAACCCATGGATGCAGCAATCTGGAACGCAAGGTCGGAGGAATCAACCGAGTGATATGAACCATCATACAGAATTGCTTTGATATCTACCACAGGATAGCCGGCAATCACGCCCTTCTCTAACGCCCCACGAATCCCCTTCTCAACCGCCGGAATGAATCTGGAGGGAACAACCCCACCAACAATCTTATTTTCAAACACAAATCCCTCACCCCTTTCCAGTGGTTGTATCTCCAGCCATACATCGCCATATTGACCTCTCCCTCCGGTCTGCTTCTTGTATCTTCCCTGCGCCTTGGCTCCCCTCTTTATGGTCTCCTTATACGACACTCTGGGTATATGGGTCTCCACATCCACACCATATCTTGACTTCATCCTCTCTATGATTATATTCAAATGCAATTCACCCATTCCACTTATGATGTTCTCACCCGTATCCTGATTGCGTTCAAATTTGAATGTCAAATCTTCCTCCTTGAGGCGACCAACTGCAGTAGACAATTTATCCTCATCTGACTTTGTCTTGGGCTTTACCGCATAAAACATCACCGGCTCAGGAAACTGTGGGATGACAATCTTTGCGGGTTTAGATGCGTCAGTCAGCGAATCACCGGTCTGAGCTATATCAAACTTGGCGAGAGCCCCTACATCGCCCGCTCTTATCTCACTAACTGAACTCTGCTCCTTACCAAATAATCTTAGAATTGAACCAACTTTTGCGCTTGCACCCTTCTGAAAATCCATAATATTCATATCAGTGGCTAATCTACCGCTAAATACCCTGACATAGGATAGTTTTCCCGCATATGGGTCAATCACCGTCTTGAACACATAGGCAAGTAGTGGTTCATCTAATGATGGCTTCCTTACTACCTCTTTACCCTCCTTATCAATAGCATTTATCTCACCCCTATCCTCTGGAGAAGGTAGATAATTTGTGATGGCGTCAAGGAAGAGGTCAACACCTGAAAGGAGCCACCCAGACCCACAGAAGACAGGTATTACCATTGACTCCACAATTGACTTCTTAACTGCATATCTCAGCTCATCATCGCTTATCTTCCCCTCCTCAAGGTATTTCTCGGTGAGCTGGTCTTCTACCTCACAGACCGCCTCCATCAATGTCTCTCTCGCTTGAGCGGTGCTATCTTTCATATCCGCAGGAACTTCGGAGATTGTGGGCTTCTCACCGTCAATCTGCGACGCTTTCAGGGAAATTAGGTCAATCACACCCTTAAAATTACCACCCTCACCAATTGGAATATTTACCGGGACAAATCTCTCATCAAATGACGATTTAAGAGAACCAATGGTATCATCAAAAGATGCCCTCTCTCTGTCTAAGCCATTGATAAAAACAACTATGGGAACACGCGCCTCCTTGGCAAAATGATATGCCCTCTCAGTTCCAACCTCAACACCACTCTCCGCATCCACTACAATAATCAATACATCCGCTGCACTAACCGAGGCGATGAGTTCACCTATGAAATCAAGATAACCGGGATTATCTATCACATTGATTGTGAAACCACCCTTTTCAAACGATACAAGAGATGTGGATATGGATATACCCCTATCAATCTCGTCCTGCTGGTAATCGGTTGTGGTGCTACCCTCTGTGACCCTCCCGAGACGCTTCTTATTACCCGACAGGTATAAAAGACCCTCAATTATAGTTGTCTTTCCCGACGAACTATGACCTGCAAATGCAATATTCCTTATGGACTCACAAACTCCCACTATATATACCTCCTGATGTTTTATTTATTACGAGTTAAAGATTATTATAAAACTAATTGTTTTTCAAGTGAAGATACTTAACCCAATACACTATTCTAACACACCATCCTCCTTGAGAACCTCACCTAGCGCCTCTACTACATCACTGTCAAATTTCTTCCCTGCCTCTTTCTTCAGATAACCAAATGCTCTCTTAACCGACCAGCGTCTTCTGTAATGGCGCTTGTTGGTAAGAGCATCAAACACATCTCCGACAGCAATAATCCTAGCTCCAAGTGGTATATCATCGCCCCTCAAACCCATAGGGTAACCACTGCCATCAAGACGCTCATGATGCAGACAGGCAATTCTTGGAACATCAACCAAATCCTCTTCAAACTCAATCCTCTCCAGAATCTTCCGGGTAAAATCCACATGTTTTTTTATCTGAACATACTCATCATCAGAGAGAGGTCCCGGCTTCAGAAGCAGTGAATCTTTCAAAACAATCTTCCCATAATCATGCAGGTATGAAGCATACTTAATAATCCTGATTTCATTCGTGGAGAGCCCCAGTTTTTTTGCTATCTTCACCGAGTAGTGCATAACCCTCCTGGAGTGACCAGAGGTCAATTTGTCTCTCATATCTATTGACTCGGCGAGTGCGTCTATCAAGCTCTCAAACATTCTCTTTCTATTCTCCATAAGGATGACATTCTGTAGTATTACTGATACTTGACCTGCTACTGCCATAAGCAACCTTACATCTTCACTTTCAAACACGCCACCCTTCTTATTCAAAACCTGATAAACGCCGATTACATCGTGGTTGTGGTCATATAGAGGAACACAGAGCATTGACTTGGTGCGATAACCTGTCTTTCTGTCTATCTCCCGGTTAAACAGTGGATTATTGTAAACATCATCCTCATTTACTATCTCGCCTGTTCTCAACACATAACCGCCGATACCTGAATCGGCGGGGAAGCGAATCTGCCTCTCACCCTCTGCCACTACAGACCATAATTCATCCTTCTCTTTATCATAAAGAAAGACAGAACTCCTCTCTGCCTCCATTATGTCTGATGTTCTTCTGGCAATCTCTCTCAATAGTTGACTAATGTCTTGTATTTGTGTCAGGTGTCTTCCGAGCTCAATCAGAACCTTCTGACTTCTAATTATCTTTTCAATGTCAGCGGATATCTCCTTCATTGATACTCCTTACCAGATAACTAAATAATATTTTAATCAATATCACATTGATTCAATCAACAGATTTATACCCTCTTTCACCCCAAGTTTGGATAATATGCTCCCCTCCCTGTGCATTAGAAAGTCAATAAGGTTCTGAACCTCCTTCTGAATAACATTTACCTCTTTCTTGCCGTAGAAATCCTGGAGTTTCTTCAATGTAGTGATGATAAAATCGTTAAACGCATCCTGGACAACCTCAACCCGCCTTGTTCTTGAAATACCAAGGATATTATGCACGACAATATCCCTGTCAAGAGAGCCATCATCCCTCAGGTCAAGGTCATTGAAGATATGCGAGTGTCTGTTAACTGTCTCCAGATATGCCTTTTCAATGATTGTTCTGGCGTTCTTCTTATCTATGTCAAATGACCTCCTGTGTATCAGACGAAACACCTCATTGTAGAAATCAACCACCGGCTCAATCTGAGACCTCTCCAGCTGATTCTCCCATGATACATCCTCATCCCTCATCCTTGGGATATCAACCACCCCCTTCTCCGCAAATTCCACCAGAAACCTGCAGGTCACCATATCAGCATAAGGAGCAAGCGAGCATATCTCTCTTATAGTCCTCCTACCATCAATCAGCGAAAACACACGCCACCTCATACGGTCTATTTCTACCGATTCCACCCCATCCGGCATCTCATGTTTCATACGGGGCACTACATCTGTTGATGGTATCTTCTTCTTTACTTTCATCCACTCATCTGCACTGGTCGCTGCCTCCATAATGATACCCTTTAAGTCAAATCCGACCACCACTTTATCAGGGATAGGAAAATCACCCTCATCAAAGGTGAAATAACCGCCCCACCAGTTTAAGAGGTTAGAAAGTATTTTTGATATCTGTGCTTTCAATGCCTGTATAAGATTATCCTGGGATATGATACCCGATGTCATTAAAATGTTTCCTATTCTCTCATTTGTATCAACCTGTCTCCTTCTGGCTTCAATCAGCGTCTTCTCATCTATCAAGCCCGATTGAAGCATAACTTCACCAAGCTTTTCGCTATCATCAGTAGATGAAGCAAACACCAACATACCTTTCTTGAAATAGAGTTTCTTCTCCTCCATCCCCCGTCTTATGGTGAATACACCCGACTTCTCGTTCTGACTTATCACAGAAAGAACATCGGGTAGGTCAACGGTCTCCATATCTCCACTTAAACTTATCATACTCCCCTCCTGTAATCGCCTATATAATAATATCAGAAAACGGGTCCTTTTTAATCAATTCAGTTGTTTTCTGCACTTTCAATTTCATCAGGTATCTCACCAAATATAAGTTCATATACATCATTCGTGTTGATATAACCTATTACCTCTTTGTTATCATCAATTACAAATGCATTCTCCACTGCGGACTCTTTCAATACTTTCAATGCCTTCTCAACTGTGTCGCTTTTATATAATACATTCTGTATCCTGACCAGTTCCCCGACAGTTCTGTTAATATCACTCTCAACCAGAATATCCTTAGCCCTGATAAAGCCGATGGGTTCTCCTTTATCGTCGCAAGCCAGCATAACCTCATCCAATCTCTCTCTCATAAGAGCCCTCGCATTCTCCACACTCATGCCAGCATTCAGTGTCTCTATACTCCCAAAACTCTTCATCACATCCTCCACCCTCAACTCCGATAGGTCAAAGATATTGTTAACAATTGACCTAACCCTGTCATCAAGAACGCTGAATGCACGAGCATTCAATAGAACCTTCACCTCATCCCGCCTAACATATATCTTCTTTGGTTTACCCCCCACCATTATCTTAATAATTAGATTTGAGACATTCTCCAGTATAAATATCAGTGGAAGCATAAGGTATGAGGTAACCCTGATAAGAACTGATGTATTCAATGCCACCGGCATCGCATATCTCAGACCAATGCCTTTAGGTATAATCTGTGTAAAGATAATCACAATCAGGGTCATAATGGCTGTAGCAAGTGGGATGGCGATACTCTCTGCAACCAATCCGCTCATAATATGCTCAAAATGAGAAGATGCCATAATTATTCCAATATCTGAACCGATGAGAGTTATAGTGAACAGCCATTCGGGTCTCTCCACGAACCACAATACCGACTTCGCCTTCAAAGAACCCCTAGAAGCCATATACTTGAGATGAACCTTATCTGAGACGACAACACCAATCTCAACCATTTCAACAAATGCAGTCAACAATAAATACAATGCTATCCCTAGAATACTCTCAATCATTCTCTATCCTTCTTATCAAGATTCGTTCCACCTTCGTCGGAGAAGCATCAAGAATGAAAACCTCATGACCCTCTACCCTGATAATCTCCCCACGATGTGGTATCTCACCAGCAATCTCTGCAATGTAGCCGGCAATGGTCTTACTGTGCTCACTTCCAAGTTCTACATCCAGTATCTTGGACACCTCTTCAAGCGACACTGAACCATCAACAACATACTGCCCTGTCCCAATAAGAGTGTAGCCCCTGCCTTCTTCTACTTCTACCCTCCCTATATCTCCCAGAAACCTGCTTATGATGTCCTCAAAAGTGATTATACCCTCACAGTCACCATACTCATCCACTATCACAACAATATGTCTGCCTGTTAATCTCATCTCCTCCATGATGTCAAATACATGAGTGGTCTCGGGGAAATATGAGATTGTATGCATAAGGTCTCTCACCTTTAAATCCTGACTGTTCATCCAAGGCACAATATCACTGAAATGAACATAACCCACAATATTTGCTTCATCACCGTCATATACAGGATATCTTGAATACCCCTCTCTCCTGACTAACTCAAGCACATCACTTACGGTTTCATCAACAGAAAGCATTACCAAATCTGGTCTCCTCTTCATTACATCTTCCGCTCTGGTCTCCTTCAATCTCAATAACCCCTCAACAAGAACCCCCTCTGTTCTATCAAAAACGCCTTGCTTTATGCCCACATCAACCATCTCTATTATCTTCTTTAAGTCAACATCCTTCTCCATCGATTCGGTAAATAAGCTCTCAGGCATCAAAATACCAGATATCTTGGAGAGGAGAAATCTGAACGGTTTTGCTACCTTAGAGAAGTTATTCAATATTGGCGCAAGAAAAAGCGAACTCTCCTCCGGCACCCTCATAGCAAGCCCTTTTGGGATAAGTTCACCCACAATGACCAGAACAATTGAAAAGGCAAACATCGCCAAAGTTCTATATGATTCCACAAATAGATTAGATACAATTGAAGAAACCAATATTGATATAAACACCAGAAGGAGAAAATCGCCAACTATAATATCAAGAATGAGACGCTGTGGATTGCTCCTCAATCTCTCAACTATAATCCCGGCTCTTGACCTTCTTGCCAGAGAGAGCACCCTGTATCTTGGTAGTGAGAACAGAGCGGTCTCGGCAGCAGCAAAAGACCCGCTGAAAAATACAGTGATGACAACTATTATTATCTTTACAATTTCCCAGGACATCTTAAATAGATATACGAAATCTGAATACCTTGAGTATAAAGGCAACTGTCCTTATTGAAAAACATATCGGGTTAGGGGTAAATCCTCCCCAGAAGGCGTGGGAAGGGTATGGCTTCTCTTATGTGTTTGAGCCCACATATCCACATCACGGTTCTTCCTATACCAAGACCAAAGCCGGAGTGAGGGACAGAACCGTATCTTCTCAGGTCAAGATACCACCTAATCGGCTCCTCCGGTAATCCCTCCATCTTCATTCTCTCTCGTAAAACCTCAATGCTCTCCTCCCTCACACTTCCCCCTATAATCTCACCGTAGCCCTCGGGAGCAAGGAGGTCAACCGATAGAGATAGGGTCTCATCCTGTGGGTCTCTCTTCATATAGAATGCCTTCTGCTCTGCGGGGAAGTGATGAACGAAGACCGGCTTCTCAAACTTCTTTGATATCGCATCCTCCTCATCAGCCCCCAAAGATGCACCATATTCAATATCAAAACCACCTGACTTTAATAACTCTATCGCCTCTTTATAGGTAATTCGTGGAAATGGTGGCTTTACTTTCTTAAGGGGTTCAATATCTCTATCAAGGACTGTAAGTTCTCCCTGATGATGCTCTAATACTTCCTCTACTATATAGGTAACATACTCCTCCTGAAGTTTCATATTATCATTAAGGTCATAGAATACCATCTCGGGTTCTACCATCCAGAACTCCATACAGTGTCTTCTGGTCTTTGACTTCTCCGCCCTGAAGGTTGGTCCAAAGCAGTAGGTCTTACCCAGCGCCATTATGGTCGCCTCGTTGTATAACTGCCCGCTCTGAGATAGATATGCCTTCTCACCGAAGTAGTTGGTCTCAAAAAGCGTAGTAGTCCCCTCACAGGCAGATGGGGTGAGGATGGGCGCATCCACCCTTACAAATCCCCTGTCGTCAAAGAAGTCACAACTTGCCTTCATCACCCTTGCCCTTATCTTCAGGATAGCCACCTGCCTCTCTGTCCTGAGCCATAGATGCCTATTTGAGAGAAGGAAGTCAACACCGTGGGATTTCTTCTGTATTGGATAGTCATCGTCAGCTACCTGAAAGACCTTCAGGTCTTTGATAGTCAATTCATAACCTTCTGGCGCACGCTCATCTTCCCTCACAACACCTACTACCTCAACAGATGACTCCATAGTCAACCTATCTGAGAGCTCAAATACACCCTCATCCACCTCGTCTCTGGCGACCACACCCTGAATTCTACCCGTTCCATCCCTTATCAATAAAAATTGGATAGAGCCGGAGGAACGATGGTTATATACCCACCCCCGGATTACCACCTCTTTGCCAACATACTTTGATACCTCTGCAATATCAACTATCTTCAATCTATGGTCTCCCCCCTTCTCAGTTCAAGATAACCTATTATTGAGCACACAAAGAGAGCAATGGTCACTAATTGAATAGCAGTCATACCGAAGGCAATCTGTCCCTTATCACCTCTGACGAACTCTATCAGAAACCTATAAACCGAATAGAGAAAAACATATGACCAGAATACCTGACCATAGAACCTCCTCCTGGAATACACATACCATAGAACAAAGAATATCGCCAGATTTATCACCATTGCATACAACTGCGTGGGATGAATGGGAACTCCAAAGTAGTGGCTTCCCGCAGCAGATTCAGGGGAGAATATCAAACCAAATGGACCATCCGTTGGCTTGCCATAGCAACAACCATTTAAGAAGCAACCAATTCTCGCAATCGCATAGCCAATAGCTGCTGCAGGTGATAATAAATCAAGTCCCCTCCATTCATTTATCTTATTCCTCTTGAAGAACCACACCGCAACCAGTATGGAAAGGAAGAACCCCCCATAGAATATCAAGCCACCCTGCCATATTCTAAGAATATCTAAAGGGGAGCTTAGATAATCCTTCAGGTTCATAAGCACATAGAGCAATCGTCCACCGATAATAGTCGCAAGTATGACCCATAATGACAGGTCAATGACTACCGACGACTTGATACCCTCTCTTTTCGCAAATCTTATGGCGATAATAATGCCTACGAAGAAGGCAATTGCCAGCATTACACCATACGACCTTATTGCTATGGTCTCAGTTATCCTAAATAGAACTGGATGCATATAGACACCTCCAATATCTTTTAACCATTATTACTTAATCACAAAATCGCGGAACAGAACCGTTGCATTTCCCGATTCAAGACCAACTCCTCCCTTTGCAAGTCCAATATCTTTAATACCAATTATCTGCTTATGATTTATGAAGCAGGCGAGGTTTTCACCTTCGGCCTTCACCGCCACCAGATACCATCTACCCTTCTCCAGTTTTATATCCTTCCTTACAATCAAATAACCTGGGTGTCTCCTCAATACTATTCTATCAAGGTCGGGTGCTAATTGCAGGATATAACTCCCCGAGGTTCCCATTCGGAATATTATTCCTCCCCATCCGTTCTTATCACTTACCCCTATCACATTTACCCCACACTCAATGATGTAATCATTACCCACATCTCTCTTTAGATAAACAGCACCATTTCTCACCACCAGTTCCCCTCCCTGTGCCTTGACCAGAAGGTTATCACCCTTCCTCAGCATCCCCCACACCCTTGAGTCAAGGGTCTCAAATTCATCGCTGAACACTACTTGCGAAGGCAGGTAATAAAGGTAATAAAAACCTACTACCGCAATCACCACAAATAAGAAAATGAGCACCCCTATAACAATAAGAACAGTAGAGCGCTTCTTTTCGGCAGGCACCTCAGGACTTGCAGGTTCAGAGACCGCTTCCTTCTCCTCCGCCTTCATAACCTCTTCATACTTCTTCTCTATCATCTCCGCAGAGCCCTCTGCTGGCACCCCTATCTTTTCCGGTTTCTTCTTAACCTTCTCCTTCTTCTCCGCATATTTCTCCGCTTCTTTCTTCTTTTCTGGTCTCTTCACCTCTGCGGATTCTTTCTTCTTTTTTGGCTTTTTCTTCTGCCTCTCAACCGGTTCTCCACATCTGGAGCAGAATTTGGCGCCTTCTTCCAGCTCTTCACCGCATTTCTTGCACCTCATCTCAACCCTCCATACAGCACATAGAATAATACAAACCCCAACAGATACCGTCAAGTTTTATTACTACAGCAAGAAACGCACTAAATCCTTACAAATACTAAGAAATGGATTTATAGAAAACAGGAATAAATAATTAACATTAAGGAAACAAAATAGAAATATTTCTGAGACATCGTAATATCTATCTATACCAAACTCGGAGTATTCTATTTCACTAACCACAGGTAATTAACACGAAAGTTACATCTCGCCCATAGCACGCCTTATGTCGTATAGCGTTATCAGATAATCATACAGCACCTGATAATAGCCGAACCTAGCCTGGTGAAGTGATAACTGGGCATCAAGGACATCAAGGTTAGTAGCAAGTCCCACATCATACTGCTCTTCAACTATATTTACTGCCTCTTCGGCAAGTTCAATATTGCTCTTCTGTGCTTCAAGATTGCTCTCTGCTGTCTTCAATTTTTTATACAACCCTTCAATCTCTAGAGCAATACCTTCTTCCATTGCACCCTTCTGAAATCTAATTGACCTGTATTGAGCATGTGCTGTTATGGACTTCCCATATGTGGTTAGACCATCAAATGGTGTCCAGGTAAGAGAGAGCGTTATTGACCAGTTATCCTGCCAGTCGTCTCTGTCATTGAAATCGCCCGTAGAGAGGTCATAGCCACCTATGACTGATATAAAGGGGTAATAGCCGGACTTGGCAAGACCTATCCCCCGCCTTAACATCTCTTCTCTCTCATCAAGGGAGAGCAGAACGGGGCGGTTTGAAAGTGCCTTCTCTCTACACTCATCAATCGCAATATCAAAAGGCACATACTCCATCTCGTCAATCAGAGTGATACTTTCTTCCGTCTCAATATCAAGGGTTTCTCTCAGTGCCTTCTCCTGAACCAGTTGATTATTTAACAGATTGGTCAAACTGCTCTTGAGGTTAGTGAGTGCCACCTCTGCTCTCAACTTCTCATACTTGGATGCGAGACCAACATTATAGCGCTCCTCCGCCACCCTCAGATGATTCTCCGCCAGTTCTATTGACTGCTCGGTTACACTAATAAGCGAATCTGTAAGAAGTAATGATAGATACTGCTTCCTCACATTATATATAAGCGAATTCTTATACTCCAGAACCTGATAATGCATCGCCTTCTCACCCGACTTCGCCATCTTATAACTGTTCCATATCATACCACCGGTGAAGAGTGGTTGAACCAGTTCGGTCTTGAAGTCAAAGTTCTCCTGTGTCCCCATGGGGAACTTCATCTCACCCCCGGGCATCCCGAAGTAATCACCAGGCATGGATACCTCCTTAACCTCAGAGAGGCGATTATATATTGTAGATACCATTAATTTGGGAAAGAAACCGCCCCTGGCTGATATCACCTGACCATGGGTTGCCTCCAGGTCGCTATAGTATGCCTGAAGCATCTCATCGTTAGATAAAGCCATATCTATACATTCATCAATTGTAAGTTCAACCGCAAACACCCAACCAAAAGAAAAAGTAATAACAATTCCTATGCATTTAATACCATTAGTAATTCTCATCAATCACTCCTCCTTCAAAGATGTTACTCTATCAAACAGACAGGTTAGTACATAAATCATTCAAATACACTATCTTCTTCACCATGTAGTGCCTTCCTTGCCCTTCCACGAACCCTCTCTGACCAGCCCTCTAATATCTTGTAAGCAATCGGAACAATTATTAAAGTCAAGATAGTTGAAGTGAACAGACCACCTATGACTGCAATCGCCATTCCCTGCTCCATCTCCTGCCCCTCTCTCAATGCCAAAGCCATAGGTATCATAGCAAAGATGGTTGCAAACGCAGTCATCAGAATCGGTCTTAACCTAATCTTCCCTGCCTCAACTAATGCATCATCAATGGAGTGCTTCTTATCCCTTCGCAATTGGTTGACAAAGTCAACAAGAACTATGGCGTTAGTAACAACTATCCCTACAAGGAATATGAGACCTATGAATGATGTTATATTAAGGGATTGCCCAAATATAAACAGAAATAGAATTGAACCCGTGAATGCAAATGGTATAGAGAACATAATTGACAATGGCTGTGTTAGCGACTCAAACTGTGTTGCCATTATCATATAAACCAGTATCATCGCAACCACCAATACAAAGCCGAGATTTGAGAATGTCTCTAACATCTTCTCATATTCACCACCATATTCAAGCAGATAGCCCGTTTCAAATTTCTCCTCAATCTCTCTATTCTTCTCTTTGAGGTCACTGATTACCTCATTCAAACTCCTACCACTCAAAGCACCTGTTAGCTTCGCAACTCTGCGCTTGTTATGATGAATTATCTTCTCAGGTCCAAACGCCTCCTCAACATCAGCAACATCCTTCAGAAGAACTACAAAACCAAGAGGTGAAACAATAGGAATATTCTCTATATCCTCTAATGTTTTCCTGTCCTCCTCTCTAAAGCGAAGCCGTATGTCATACTCCTCACCACCCCTGTGTATCCTTGAGACAATACTTCCCTCAATCGCAGTTCTCACTGTTGTTGCTACCTGTCCAACTGTCAGCCCATAGCGAGACAATCTCTCTCTATCATAATGAATTCTGAACTCGGGTGAACCCTTCTTCATTGAATTATCTACATCTACTAAACCTTCCGTCTTATTCATATTCTCTTCTACTAACTTTGAATAATGCTCTAATTTATCTAAATCAAAACCAGATAACCTAATATCAACTGGATATACTCCCCCCATCATGGAAGATGCTATATCAACCACCTCCAAACTCAAGTCCGGGATTCTCTTTGCTCTATTCCTTATTCTCTCTAATATCTGGTCGTATGAACAATCCCTCTCCCCTTTTGGCTTTAGTTTAATCATAATAAAGCCAGTATTTGGACCACTGGTCTGCCCCTCTGATGCTGCCTGTGACCCCATTCTACCAGTAGAATACTCACCATAATGGGTGTAAACCATATCAACTCCGGGCTCTTTCATAATAAAGTCGTTTAATTCCATCGTAACATCTTTGGTTATATCAACCGATGTCCCCGGAGGCATCTTCAGATTTAGAAATACCATATCCATATCAAACTCTGGCATAAAATTCTTCTTCAGTGGTATAAGTAGAAGAATACTCACGAAAAATAGAACCATAAGACCCACTAACACCTTCCACTTATGTTGGAGTGCCTTCGCAAGGATACTGCCATACCATTCCCTTAAGCGAATAAACCAGCCCCACTCCATCCTCTTAGCCCTATGTGCTGAGAATAACTTTGATGAGACCATAGGCGTAATCGTTAGAGCAACAAATAGTGATGCAAACATAGAGACAATTATCGCATAAGCAAAGGGTCTGAAGAACTCTCCCGTTATACCCTTAACTATGAATAGTGGAGCAAATACTATCACAGTAACAATTGTTGATGATGTTACAGCACCCCAGACCTCGCTTGCACCCTTAACAGCAGCATCCTTCCTGTTTTCGCCAAGTGATAGGTGGCGGTATGTATTCTCAGTCACCACGATTGCATCATCAACCAATCTCCCTATCGCAATCGTTAAACCGCCAAGTGTCATAATATTCAATGTCATATCCTTAAAGAACAGTGCAGCCAGACCTGCTAATAGAGATGTTGGTATCGCTATTGAAACAACCAATGTCGGTCTTATATTCCTTAGGAATATAAACACGATGACAAACGCTAACAGGGCGCCCTCAATGGCAGCCCATACAGTGTTCTTTATTGACTTCTTGATGTCAACCGCAGAGTCATATACAGTAAGAATCTGAACATCCCCAGGTATCCGCCTCATTAAATCAGGTAGTCGTTCATTAATTCTATCAACAACATCAACGGTGTTCGCCTCACCCTGCTTTGTGACCATAACTGCCAGTGAACGCCTGCCACTGGTGAGACCAGAACCCCTCTCTTCCTGTTGCTCAAATACAACATCTGCAATATCGCCAAGATGAATGACAGAACCATCTGCCTTTACATCAATGACCATACTCTCTATCTCTTCTGGCGTCTTGAACTCACCAATTGAGCGAACGATTATCTCCCTATCACCTCTCTTAATGAACCCACCACTCACATCAAGGTTCTCATATAATAACTTCATCATCAATTTATCAAGGGATATTCTCTGAGCAATAATCCTCTCTCTATCAACGAGAATCTTATATTCCAAGGGCCAGGCACCAAGAACATTTGCAGATGCTACACCGTCAATTGACTCAAAATAGGGCTTTATTATATCCTCTGCAATCCTCCTCATCTCCTGTTGGTCTCTGCCAATATCACTTGACAAAGAGAACACTATTGCTGGCATCTGTGAGATGTCCAACTTCAATATCATCGGTTCATCAGCATCTTCAGGCAGATAATCCCTGATGCGGTCCAGGCGGTCTCTGACCTCATTAGCCGCCTCGCCCATATCCGTCCCCCAATTAAACTCCAATTGTATCGCTGACATACCCTTAGACGATGTTGACTTTATCTCCTTCAGGTCAGAGACGGTGCTTACAACCGATTCAACCAAATCGGTTACCTGCTTCTCAACATCTTCTGGAGAAGCACCTGCATAGGCAGTTACTACAGTGAGGGTTGGATATTTAACATCTGGTATCAAATCCATCTTAAGTTGATATACTGCGAACAACCCAACGGCGACAATGACAAGATTCATCATCAATGTAGCAACCGGTCTCTTTACTGAGAAATCAACCAATCTCATATCTAATCACCCCATTCCCTCTTTGAAACCACATCTACTTCATCCCCATCCTTCAAAACAGATTGACCCCTTAACACAACAATATCACCACTACCCACTCCATCAATAATCTCAACCATCTCATGTTCTTTAATGCCGATGCTAACAGGATGAAGTTTAGCAGTGCCATCCTCAATTATAAAAACACTATAACCCCCATCCTCTTCAATCAACGCATCTATTGGAACAAAGAGCGCTTCTCTTGGTTCTGATATAGTAATCACCGCCCGTCCAAACATACCATCCTTAACCCTTCCACCCCTGTTCTCAATAGCAACCTCAACCTCAAATGTATGAGACAATGGACTGGCAATGGGGCTTATCTTCTTCACCCTGCCAGTGAATGTTTCACCAGGGAATGCATCAAAATAAATATTAGCACTCTGCCCAACCCTTAACCTGCTAATATCCTTCTCAGATACGGGCAAAAGCATATTCACTCTGCTTGATGATACAACCATAGCCATAGGTTGAGAAGGAGCGACGGCACCTCCTGGGTCAACCAACATATTGACAATTAATCCAGATGCTGGCGATTCAACCTTCAGGGGTTGGAATTCAAGACCTGGGACATCCCTATCAATAAGGGCGATGACCTGACCCTCAGAAACATACTGCCCTTCTCCAACCGTAAACCTTATTAACTTGCCGGGTGCCTTTGGTAGCACTGGAACCTTATCCTCCGCAAATACTGTTCCAAACCCGGTGTAGTGCTCAGAGTAGGGCACTATTTTAGCAGATGCAACCTCAACGGGAATTGTATACTTCTCCACACCCTTTTCCTCATCTCCCATCATAACCAATCTTGCAACCACTGAAACCACAATCACAACTACTATCAAAACAAGAACTGCTACACCCTTTCTCATAACATCACTCCTTTACATTGCCCCTGCTTTTTTCTCTATTAAATTTATCCTTCAACTCCTCAATCTGAGCGATAATCTCACCTATGGCATCCTTTGATGGAATACCAATCTCATCAATATATTCCCTCACCATACCCTCTATTTCACCTCTTATCTCGCTTCTCAATCGGCTATATCTCTTCCGATACTCACCTATGGTCTCCTTTGCCAGCTCAGGACTAATCTTGCCCTCCTCCACGAATATGTTTATTATCTTCTCCGCATCATCGGGTAATATTCCAAGAATCTCAGAACTGCCTATTAAAGACCTCTCAATTGCACCCTCAATAGCTCTATCGCCATCCTTCAATATCCGATGAAGTAGATAGGTGGCACTCAACATAACTTTCTTGTCCCTTATCTCATTAAGCATTACCTGTATTAAAGTAATGACGGTAATATCATCGCCTGTCTCATGCTCCAACACCCGTATGGTCCTCCCATCTCTTATCACCCTCGCCAGGTCGGAGAGATTTATCCACTCTCCCCTCTCGGTATCATAGAGACGGCGGTTGGAATATTTCTTTACTACCACTGCCTCTTCATTTTTCATAACTTCTACACATAGTTATTTTGCATTGCACATTTTGTTGCGAATATACCATAATCTCATCCGATGTCAAGAAAAATTTTTGCATTGCAAAACAGTATTGCATCACCATATTCTATATGGTTTTCAAAAAGTCCTGAAAAATAACATAAGTTAAACTTCCATATTTATTTATACCAAAATATTTCATATCTTTAATAATGTTAGATAAAACTGACATACCTTCTCAATTTGTCAAGTATAAACTTATAATGTAAAGTAAAGAATCAAATTTATTCTTGTTGAAAAACCAAACTGCCCCTCTTATGATTTTATGAATATGGATAATGAGAAAGAGATAAGATTAACCCAGGGCGTCAAGGCATCCGGGTGAGCGGCTAAACTCTCTGCGAGCACCCTTGATATGGTGCTCAAGGTGTTGAACCTGCCGGATGATAAGCGGGTCTTGGTAGATTTAAGAAGCTCTGATGATGCGGGTATCTTCCTCCTTGACGACAATAGGGCTATTGTCGCCACAGTGGACTTCTTCCCGCCAATTGTAGATGACCCATATCTATTCGGTCAGATAGCCTCCGCAAACGCACTCTCAGATGTATATGCTATGGGAGCAACCCCACTCCTTGCCCTATCAATCTCCTGCTTCCCCCCCAAAAAATACAAACCCGATGTTCTCTGCAAGGTCATTCAGGGCGCCATTGATAAGTGCAATGAAGCAAAATGCGCCCTCATAGGCGGTCACACACTAAAGGACGAGGAGATGAAATTCGGGCTCTCAGTGGTAGGCGTGGTCTCACCGGACAAAGTGGTTTTGAACTCTACTGCAAAGCCGGGGGATGCTCTCATTCTCACCAAGCCATTGGGTATAGGATTGATAAGCACAGCACTGAAGGCAGGTAAGGCAGATGATAATGTCATAGAGAAAGCAACAGAGATGATGCTTACACTCAACAAGGTCCCAGCCGAACTTATGGTAGAGGCGGGCGCCTCAGCTGCCACTGATATAACCGGATTCGGTCTCATCGGTCACTCCCTTGAGATGGCGAGAAGTAGTATAGTCGGAATAAGGCTATATGCTGATAAGATTCCATATTTCAGCGATGCACTTGAGTATGCGAAGATGGGTCTCATTCCTGGTGGGCTTCACAAGAACGCAGAGTTTAGCGAGCCATTTGAGCATATACCGGATGAGATACCGCAGGAGATGATAGACATTCTGCACTGTCCCGAGACCTCAGGCGGTCTGTTAATAAGTATTGAGAAGAATAAGGCAGATAGATTGGTAGAGAGGATAAAAGAGGAAGGGTTTGAGGATGCAACTGTTATCGGTGAGGTGGTGGAGTCGCCGAGGGGCGTGATTGAGATAGTGCCCTAAATTATAATCACCTCACCTTTCAATCCCCATAATCTACCAGTTCGGATACTTCGCTATTACTGCCAAAATCGTTTATGCTCTTTACCATACCAACGCCATCAGCAAACCAGTATGTCATACTCCCCTCACTCTTATCACCACCCCCCTCATATATGTCCACAACCACCTTACAAGCGCCATTAAATTTGCCCGCAGGAGTAGAGATGCTCTCATATTCATCCACCCTGAACCTCCCCACAAAGCCCTCCTCCATCTCCGCCCGCCAGGTGTAGCCCACCGGCAAGCCCTTCTTATAAACCATCCAGCAGTTGCCCATCATATCATCCATCCAGATGGAGCCGTCCCCCGATAGAAGTAAGAAACCGCTGTCAGATATATCCCCCCCTTCATTGTAGAAGTTGACCAGTGACGCGGTAACGAACTCACCCGACAGGTCATAGCCCGCCCTGGTAAATTCAGATGGGGCGCCAACCACACTAATGAGAATCTTATACCTGTCCCCACTTTCTGTCTCATAAATCCAGTAGGTTCCCTCCCTGAATATGATATCCTCAGCCATTGTTAAACTGAGCAATGTGATAATCACTGATATCAAGATAAATATGCGCCTCATAATCTCTCCTTCCAATCACCTGATTGCCTTAGAATCGGTGAATTATAAGATATAGAACTTAAAACCATCTAACCTTTTGAACCCCATCTATGCTCTCAAGTGCATCCATAAGTGCACCCTCCGATACACCCCTCTCAAGCGAGACGATGAAATCAAGGCGCGCTCTACTACCACCCGAGCCACCCCTTCCAGAATGCTCCATGATATTTACCCCGTTTCTATAGAATACATCGCTAATTTGAGACAATATGCCCTCCCGGTCATCAATGGTGATATGAACCCTGTGTATCTCGTAATCGCCTCTACCCACCCACTCCGCCTTTACAATACGACTCTTATCCCTACCTCTAAGAGACGAGCAACCTGCCCTGTGGATGGTAATACCTCTCACGCTGGTAATATAGCCCACAATCTCACACGGGGGCGAGGGGATACAACACCCGGCAATGCGGTAGTCAATATCATAACTTCCCTCAAGTTTCACCATTATCGGTGAGTGTGCACGCCTCTTTGCCTTCCCCTCAACAAGCACCTCCCCGAACAACTCCCTCATCACCCTCCCGGTCTTTAAGCGTCCCTCGCCAATTGCCAGAAAGAGTTCATCCTCATCCTCAAAGTCATATTCATCAATCACCTTCTTCAGGGTATCATCCGTCAACTCCATGGAAAGACCCATACTCTTCATTCCATCAACCAGTGCCTTCCGCCCACGCTCAATGTAGAGGTCCCGGTCAACGGTTCGGAAGTATTGCCTTATCTTTGTCCTCGCCTTTGAGGTGACCACTAATTTCAGCCAGTCACGGGATGGCTTCTGATGCGGTGATGTCATAATCTCCACCATATCGCCGGTCTTCAACTTATAGTCAAAGCCCACCATACGACCGTTGACCTTAGCCCCGGAAGCCCTCATTCCGATGTCGGTGTGGACAGCATAGGCGAAGTCAAGCGGGGTGGCACCAACCGGAAGCGCCTTGACCTCACCCTTTGGTGTAAACACGAAGACCTCATCCTCAAATAAACTGCGCCTCAACTGCTCCATTATCTGCTCTGGCTCAATCAAGTCCTTCTGCCACTCTAAGACCCTGTCCAGAAATGAGAGATGCTCCTTATCCTTCAGGATGGGCTTCTCACCCGTTTTGTATCTCCAGTGAGCGGAAGCACCAACCTCCGCCACCCTATGCATTCTCTGGCTCCTTATCTGTATCTCAACCCGCCTGCCCTTATCATCTACTACCGTGGTGTGGAGAGATTGATACCCATTCTGTTTTGGCAGTGCAATAAAGTCCTTAAACCTGCCAGGAATGGGCTTATACTTCGTGTGGATTATTCCAAGTGCTTGATAACAATCAGAAATACTCCGGGTTATAACCCTTATACCGACGAGGTCATGCATCTCCTCAAAGGTCTTGCCCTCCTGCATTTTACGGTAGATACTGGCTATGTGCTTGGGTCTGCCGTGAACAGCAACCTTCATTCCATTCCTTGTGAGTAACGCCCTCACCTCTCTCACTATCTGATGTGTCTCCCTCTCACGCTCTTCTCTCTTCGTAGCGAGTTTTTCCGCAATCTTGAAGTAGTCATCTGGCTTCAGATAGCGAAGCGCTAAATCCTCCATCTCAAAACGCATCCTCCCCAGACCCAGACGGCTGGCAATAGGAATGAATATGTCAACCGTCTCCTGGGCTATTCTCCTCTGCGAGTCGTGGTCAAGGGCATGAAGGTCCCTCAGGTTGTCCAGGCGGTCAGCCAGTTTGATTATTACCACACGCAAATCCTTCGCCATCGCAAACAAGAGGCGCCTTAAATTCCTCACTTCGCTCAATTCATAACTTACAGGTATATGTGCCAACTTTGTAACACCTTCTACCATCTCTCGTATATCCTTCCCGAATGCTATTTCTATCTCATCAGCCCGTATTGATGTATCTTCAAGCACATCGTGTAATAAGCCGGCGGAGACGGTTTCGGCATCCATACGATGTCTGGCGAGTATATGAGCAACCGAGAGGGGGTGGTCTATTACAGGTCTTCCGCTCTTACGCACCTGGTCGCCGTGACCTCTCAGAGCAAGGTCATACGCTCTTTCTATTATACTGGTATTGAGCCCGGGGTAGTGCTTTCTTACCAGGGCGATGATGTCTGTGATTGTATTTTTTCTATTATCTTGCATATAAGAAGATAATATGATTTGAAAATGTATTTATGAAGTATTAATGAAGTAAGAGAAATCAATCCCACCCTGTGAAGTGCATTATCGTCCCCCAGTCACCCACAGCCCATACATCATCCGATGATATCGCATATACATCGTTCATTCCCACACCCTCTATATATGGCATGGAAACCTCACTCCAACTACTACCATCCCAGTGAAAACTCTTATGTGCACCCACAGCCCAGCCATCATCAGGCGCTGAAAATGATATCGCCTGATGTCCCCCACCCTTTAAATAATATTCCTCACCAGTGTTATGCCAACTCTCATTCTCATTATCATACCTGTATATGGTGCAAAAAATAGACCCACTCTCAAGGTATACTAAATACTGCTCCAACAACCACCCATCATCAGGTGCTGTAAAACATATATCCTTGTATATTGTGCCACATAGAG